>CAYNZS010000140.1:0-10583 GCA_964401695.1 uncultured Nitrospirales bacterium | reverse complement strand
ATATCTCCCAGCTTGAAGAGAAGCTCGACGCCGCGCGCGAGAAGCAGCGGATGTTGGTCCAGCGCAACACTCACGCCCAGCACAAAGTGCGTGCGGAAAGCGAGATCCGCAAGATGGATACGGCTAACGCCATGGCCCGTTTCGACGGCTTTGAAGAGCAGATCGAGCGCATGGAGACAGACGCCGATCTCGTCAATCTCGGCCGCAAGCCCGACCTCGAAGAAGAGTTCCGCCGCCTAAAGGGCGACGAGGATATCGACAAAGAACTGGAAGCCCTCAAGGCGAAGAAGGGCGGCTCTGGCTGAAACTAGGCGGTTCCTCGGAAACCGGGACCGCGCGGGCGGTGTAGTACACGGATGGCGTTAAGCCGCAACCAAAACGTGGGGCAAGAGATCGATGCTGAGTTTAATCGGGTGTCTCATCGTCGTAGGCCTGGTCTGCGTAACTATCTCCATCGTTACGGCGTCGAGGATAAAGAAGGGCGACTCCGATTACGCAGCGGACGATACGCAAATGATACAGGAAATCTACCAGGGCCTGCAGCGCATGGAAGAGCGTATCGAAGCTCTGGAAACCATCATCATGGACCGCGTCCAGCAGGAGCGTTCCAGCCATAGCGATTCCGAGTAACGGCGAGGACAAACAGTGCCATGCGCGAAGTAGTCGTCATCGCGGTTGTCGGCGGAATTGTGGCAGTCACAACCATCCTCGGCCTCGGACTTGTCACCGCTATCGCTATAAGAGCCGTCAGGGGCGGAGGCTCGAAGGCCAGCAAGCAGACCGACGCGGGAAAGACGGAAATAATTCAGGAAATATATCACAGCTTACGCAAGATGGAGAAGCGCATCGAGTCGTTGGAGACATTGCTGCTCGACGACGAGAGCGCGCGGCGCGCTGGTTTTGACGATGAACTACGCAAAGAGTAGGACCATGGGATCGCTGGAAACGACTATTGTCGAGCAGGCGCCGGTACCTGATTGAATTCCGTTCGAGTCGATAAACCGGACAGCGTTGGCCGAAAGGCCAGACATCGAGAGGTAACCATGAATGCAGGCACTCTAGCAATTGGCGGGTTTACGGTAGTCATGTGCATATTCGCCCTCGGCACTATCGCCACTGCCATTTTGAAGATCGTCATGGGCGGGGGTTCGAAGGCCAGCAAACAGACCGACGCGGAAGAGACGGAATTGATCCAAGAAATGTATCACGGGTTCCGCAAGATGGAGAAGCGCATCGAGTCGTTGGAGACATTGCTGCTCGACGACGAGAGCGCGCGGCGCGACAGATTCGATGACGAACTACGGAAAGGGTAGGGCTATGAGACACGGACATAGAGAATACAGAAACGGGGAACGCCCCACACTATTCCGTTCGCGCAAGGGAATGATTTTCGGCGTGTGCCGGGGCGTCTCGGATTACTATGGCGTCAATCTGTTTTGGACCCGCGTACTCTTCGTAATCGGGGCATCCATGACCACGTTCTGGCTGGTTGGGGCCTACACCGTCGCGGCGCTCGTCATGAAACTCGAACCTGTTCTTCCCCTGGAAACAGCCGAGGACGAAGAATTCTATCACTCGTACACCGCATCGAGGGGAATGGCGCTTAGCCGCCTGAAACGGACCTTCGACAATCTGGACCGGCGCATTCAGCGTCTGGAAACAACGGTGATCACGCGCGAATACGATTGGGAGCGGCGGCTGAACGATTAGCTTCAACGCCTAGCCTCTCGTTCCCATGCTCCAGCGTGGGAATGCGTACGAGGCGTGGCTAAGCGAAAAGAGGAAAAACAGAAACGTCTGCATTCCCACGGAGGACCGTGCGAACGAGTGGCTCACCACGAAACATCGGGAAAGGCGGACAGGGCGATGATTAGTAGAATGAATTTCGCGAAACGCTACGTTCTCTTGCCGGCAGCGTTGGCCATCATCGTTACCTGGACTGTGGCGGCGCCGCAAGCCGCGAACCCGAAAAACATGATTGCCACCGACGGCATGATCGAGATCGAAGACGGCCGCCATTGCCAGATCTTGGCACGACAGATGCCGTTCCAACCCGGAGAATCCCTCACGCTAACCACGTCCAACGGTAGGATTGAGGTCGGCGCGTGGGATAAAGACGAACTCATTATCGTCGCGGACAAATCGCTCAGACGGCGCGCGCGTGGAATTGAAACCGTCGAACGGATCGGTGTCCATCAACATACTGCATTCCCGCGGCGCTTGATTCGGGCTGGCCCGCGCAACACCGTGTCCTCTACCCGAAAACCCGTTGCCTGGCTGAACTGGGAAGACTGGACGAGGCGCTCGAGGTCTGCTATTCCCTGATCGACCAATTTCAGTACGACCGCGCACAGCAATTAAAGGAAGAGAGCCGCCGCTATGAACTTACCTGCGGAAATCTCCGCGTCTATGCCCTGATCAAGTTCCTACTCGCCGCGATACTCGTCGGCGCCGCGGCCATATTATTCGGGCTTGCGTTGGCAACCAACCTCGAAGAGTACGCCGCGCTCCTGACCGGGATCGCGCCAATTCGGAGCGCGTGAAAATGCTCTTTGAATAAAACGGTCCCAGTTTTCGTCTACCTGCATGTATAATCAGACCACATTCCGCCAAACCATCAGAATCCCTAGAATAGAGGTAATCCCCATGAAAAAAGTCCTGTTTTCCCTTCCCCTTGTTGCGCTCCTCGGCCTTTCGATCGCCATCTCGGGATGCGCGTCATCCGAAGGGCGGGCCGGTCTTACGGGCGCAGTCATCGGCGCGGGCTTAGGCGCGATCATCGGCAACCAATCCGGCCACGCGGGAGAAGGGGCGCTCATCGGCGCGGCCGCGGGCGGGCTGACAGGCCTCATCGTGCAAGATGTTCGCGAAACCAGGGCGCGCAGAAACATCGAGGCCCAGCCCACTGCACAAACCTACCGCTACGAACCGGGCCAGGGCGAAATGCTCACCTACGAAGATTCGAGCGTCAAGCCGGGCGTCGTGCTCCGCGGAACTATGGCCGACGCCTCGATTCAGTACGCCCTATTAGGCACTGGCGCGGGCACGCAAGTGACGGAAACCCGCAGCCTCAGGCGGGGCGCCGAAGAAATCGCTCAGATTTCCTCGAAAACCTACGCGCGTAACGACGGCACCTGGATCAGTGCCCAACAATTCCGCATCTCCGAACGCCTGTCGCCCGGAATCTACAGCATCGTGCAGACGGTTCGGACGTCCCAGTCCACCATATCGGGTTCCAACGAATTCCGCGTCGAATAACCCCGGCACACCGAAATCACAAGCGAGGGCAACAAGAGGGAGACTTCTGAGGAATGATACGGAATGCGGCGCGGTGGGAGGCGTGGGAGCGCGAGTACATTCGCGGCACCCGTGTAGATTTCAAGCGCAATTTGGAGACGATGGATAGTCTCTACGAACATGCGAAGGCCTTGGGCGCGCTGGAACGGGTTCCCCTTGCCGGCTTGGAGACCATCATCCGTATCGCGAGGGTCGTGAATGTTTAGGTGTCTTCTTCAGAAGATTGCCATCATGCTCGACGCAATCGAGATCTCTTACATGATCATCGGGAGTCAAGCCACCCTCTTGCATGGCGAGCCGCGCCTGACGCAAGACATCGATGTAACGCTCGGGTCTGGCCCGGACAGGCTCCCCGATCTGTTGAGCATACTGCGGCGTGAGTCTTGGAAAGTATTGGTGGACGACCCGGAACAATTCGTTGGCGACACCATGGTGCTCCCTTGCCTTGACACGGAATCCCAGATCCGCGTGGACTGTATTTTCTCCTTTTCTACCTACGAGGCGGAAGCTATCGCGCGCGCGGTCCCGGTCGAGTTGAATGGGACAACAATCAACTACGCCTCGGCTGAAGACCTTATCATCCATAAGATAGTAGCAGGGCGGCCGCGCGACCTTGAAGATGTGCGCGGTGTGCTTCTCAAGAATCCAGACGTTGGGCTATCCTACATTGAGGATTGGCCAGCCCAATTCGATGCTTCGCTCGGCGAGGCGTTTTCGCGGCGGTTCCGTGATCTGCGCGACGCGATGAACTGAGGCACAAAGCGGAGGGCCGCGCCTGCGAGCATTCGTAGCCTCCGGCATTCTCGCCGACAAACAGGGATAGCCTCGCGCGGCGCTGCCGCATCGCGACCACAGCGCCCGGTGGATGCGCCGTCCATACCGCCGGGCCCGCCTGTCGAATTCCAGCCGGTGGACGTGTATGATTCAGGTTTGCACTTGTTCGATTTACTGCTGTCACTGGCACGGAAAACTTCTCATGAAAAGCCTTCCGCTCCACTCGATCCGTGGAACGATCGCGCTCCTGTTGCCGGCCATTGTCTTGCTATCGACCTCGTTTGGCGGCCCCGCTTTTTCGGCGGAGGTTCCGGACGACAGCAGCCACGAATCGGAACTTCTCTCGGGAACGCGCCAGTTGATCTTCGAGGGCAAACGGGCCGGCGAAGGCTACTTCCGCGCGGACGGCTCCTACATGGTCTTCCAAAGCGAGCGCGATGCCGAAAACCCCTTTTACCAAATCTATCTCATGGATATGGAGATGGGCGACGTAACCCGGATTTCGCCTGGGTTCGGCAAAACCACCTGCGCCTGGGTTCACCCCATATCGGAGAGGGTCCTTTTCGCCTCGACCCACGCCGACCCGGAATCGAAGGCGTTGCAGCAGGCCGAACTGGATTTTCGCGCTTCGGGGAAGGAGCGCCGTTACAGTTGGGACTATGACCCCCACTTCGATCTGTACGAATTCGACTTCGATGGAAATCAGTTGCGCCAACTAACGGATGCCGAAGGCTACGACGCCGAAGGTTCGTGGTCGCCCGATGGCGAGTGGATCGTCTTTGCCTCCAACCGCGAAGCGTACGGCGGCGCGATGCCGGATCGGGATCGGAAACTCTTCGAAACGGACCAATCGTTCATGATGGATATCTACGTCATGCGTTCGGATGGTTCCGGCCTGAAACGGCTCACCGAGGCCCGCGGATACGACGGCGGTCCGTTCTTCAGTCCGGATGGCGAGAAGATTGCATGGCGGCGTTTCTCCGAGAACGGTTTGACGGCGGAAATCTACACAATGAACGCGGACGGCTCGAACCAGAAACGGATCACCGAATTCGACGCCATGTCCTGGGCGCCGTACTACCATCCGTCGGGCGACTATCTCATATTCACGACAAACCGCCACGGCTTCGAGAATTTTGAACTATACATGGTCGACGCGGAGGGCGACAGGGAACCGGTACGCGTCACCGGTACCGAAGGCTTCGACGGCTTGGCCGTGTTCACGCCGAACGGGGCAGGCCTCGCGTGGACGACGAACCGGACTCCAAGCGGCGAGTCCCAGATCTTCATGGCCCGTTGGAACGACGAGCGGGCCCGCGAACTGCTCGGCCTGGACAAACCGACGGCCCTTGTGGTCGAATTGGCGAATCCGCCGGATCTCTCCGTCACGGCAGCGGCTATCTCGGCGGACGACTTGCGGGTGCACATTGAATTCCTCGCCTCCGACCAAATGGAGGGACGCCGCGCGGGAACGGTAGGCGAACTCCGTTCGACTACCTACCTGGCGTCCGCGATGGAAGCGATTGGCCTCGAGCCCGCGGGCGACAACGGCGGCTACTTCCAAGAGTTCGAGTTTACCGCGGGCGTTTCCCTCGGCTCGGGCAATCGCTTCGAATTGAAGAGGAAAGGCCGCAGCCTCGCCTTCGCCGCCGGCGAGCAATGGCGGCCCTTGGCCTACTCGAAGCTAGGCGCGATTCCCGAGTCGAAAGCCGTCTTCGCCGGGTACGGCATCAAGGCCCCCAAGACAGACGAGTTCGAGGAGTACAATTCGTACGTCCACCTTGACCTTCAAGATAAATGGGTCATGGTTTTCCGGTACATGCCGGAAGACATTTCGCCCGAATTGCGTCAACACTACAACACCCACTCGAGCCTCCGTTACAAGGCCATGACCGCGCGCGACCTCGGCGCGCGCGGCATCATTTTCGTCAGCGGCCCCAACTCCAAAGTCAAGAACCAACTCGTGCCCCTCGGGTTCGATGTCTCCTTCGGCGCAACAAGCATCGCGGCCGTAACCATCAACGACAACACCGCGCAAATGTTGCTGGTCAACTCGGGGGAGAGTTTGCGGAGACTGCAAGACAAGCTGGACACGGGCGATTCCGTCATGGGCTTTCCGCTTCCCGGCATCGCCCTGTCCGCGAAAATCGAATTGAACACCGAATCGCGGACCGCACGTAACGTGTTGGGTCGGCTCTACGCCTCAGACGCGATCGGCGAATCGGCCATCATCGTTGGCGCGCACGCGGATCATCTTGGCGTCGGCCGCACCAGTTCCTCGCTCGCGCGCGACGAAGAAGCCGACGCCATTCACTATGGGGCCGACGACAACGCTTCGGGCGTGGCCGGCGCGCTGGAAATCGCCCAGTATTTGGTTGACCAGAAAACGCGGGGCCACCTCGACATGAAACGCGATATCATCTTCGCCCTGTGGTCGGGCGAGGAGATAAATCTGCTCGGCTCGAAACATTTCGCGAGCGAATACGCCAACAAAAAAGATGGGGAGCCGCTTAGGCCCGAGTTGGCCGCCTACCTTAACTTGGACATGATTGGCCGTTTGAAAGACCAGGTCGTTCTCCAAGGCATCTCATCCAGTTCGGTTTGGCCTGGGGAAATCGAGCGGAGGAACGTGCCCGTCGGCCTGTCCATCACCGTCCAAGACGACGTAGTGATCCCGACCGACACCAACGAGTTCTACCTTCGCGGCGTACCCATCCTCAACGCGTTCACGGGTGCGCACGAGGACTACCACAGCCCCCGCGACACCGTCGACAAAATCAACTACGGCGGCGCGGAGAAGATTTCCCGATTCATAGGGCTTATCGCACGGTCGTTGGCCACGAGCGACAACCCGCCCGACTATGTCGAGGTCGAGATTTCCCCGGAAGATATGGAAGTTCGGGCAAACTTGCGAGCCTACCTCGGTACCATCCCCGACTATGTAGAAGCGGAGATCCCCGGCCTGCCCCTTTCGGGCGTGATCAAAGGCGGGCCGGCAGACCAAGCGGGCCTCAAGCGGGGTGACATCATCGTCGAATTGGCCGGACGCAAGATCGAAAACATTTACGATTATACGTTTGCTATCGAAGCGCTGAAAATAGGCGTGCAAGTGGATATTGCGGTCGTGCGCGATGGCGAACGGATTGCACTCAAATTGACACCAGGCTCGCGGGAGTAATAGAAAGGAAAGTATGAGTATCATCAAACGGTTCGACCATGTATCTATCGGGGTTTGGGATATCGAAAAAGCCAAAGAACTCTTTCTCGATATTCTCGGCGGCCAAGAGTTAGAGGATAAGGGCGATGACGAAGACGAAGGCTTCAGCTGGCTTACCTTCAATCTGGGCGGCAAGAAGATGGAAGTGGTTACCCCGCACAATGCCGAAAGCGGCGTCGGCCGGTACATAGAGAGCCACGGCGAAGGCTTCCACCACATCAGCATCGTCGTCGAGAATATGGAGGAAGCCATCGCCTATTTCGAATCCAAGGGCCTGCGCATTCTCGCGTCCAACGTGGACGACGAATCCTGGAAACACTGCTATTTGCATCCGCAAGATACCTTCGGCGCTCTGGTACAGGTCTTCGAGGAATCCGAAAAGACGAAGGCCCTCTCCGGAGAATAGGCGGCCAGTGGCCACCCCGTGCCCTCTGTAGCAGAATCATCTCGCGCCGCCGCCATTTGCGCGGAGTTCGGGGGGCTGATATGATCGCACCCGGATGGGTGCGCCTTGCCCTCAAGAATCTGACGTGGAGATAACTATGCGTTTGTGGCGCAATGTGACAGCATTGTTGGTGGCGGCAGCTATTTTGACTCCGGTGGCGGCGCACGGCCAATGGGTCTGGACGCCGCAGACAGGCCGGTTCATCAACCTAAAGAATCTACCGAAAGAAACCGCGGAGTTGCAGATCGAGTTTGCCCGCGGGCTGATGGTCGACGGAAAGTTCAAGGAGGCCTTGCGGGAAACGGGCAAGTTCAACCGCTATTACGGGGACACGGAGCTGGCGGACGAGAACCAGTTCCTTCGAGGCGAGATCAAGATGGCCCGGGGCGAGATGGTCGACGCGGCCGACGAGTTTCAGGCGGTCATATCGGGTTATCCGGATAGCCAGTACTTCGACGCCGTAATCGCCAAGCAATATGAGATTGGAGATTCGCTCTTCGAGAAGGGGCGCCTCAACATCGAAGCGAAGTCGAACCGCCGCTGGTACAAGTCGCGATGGAATCCTTTTCGCAAACGGCCGTTCAAGAAGGCCGTCGAAGTGTACTCCCTCGTGCGCGACAACCAGCCCTTCACGGACGCCGCCGCGCAAGCGCAGTATAAGATTGGACTGAGCCACTTTACCCGCAAACAGTACATCGAAGCCGCCTTTGAATACCGCCAGGTTCTAGACGTGTACCCCAATTCGGAATATGTCCTCGAAGCGTCGTATGGATTGGTCCGGACGTATCGGGAGTTATCGCTCGAGCCCGACTACGACCAAGCGCCTAGCCAGTTGACCATCGACCGGATCGACGACTTCTCCTCCCAGTTCCCCCAGGACAATCGCCTCGATGAACTCGCGCAAGTCCGTGTCGAGATGAAAGAGAACATCGGCCGACAGCGTCTGCAAACGGCCAAGTTCTACGAACGGCGCCGTCTCTTTCTTTCGGCGCACATCTCCTATCAGGCGCTCGCGGAACAGTATTCCGATACCGAGGCGGGTCGAGAGGCGCAGGGGTGGCTCGACGAACACCCGGGCCCACAGACGACCGCCGCACGTTTCATCGGATTGGTAGAATAAGCCCGTGGGCATGAGGCTCGCGATGCGCTTTCGTTCCCCCGATGGGCTTCGCGTTGCTGCGAGCCTTCTCGTTCTTGGTATCCTGTCCGGCTGCGGCTACACGCTCACCTCGACGCTGGACCCGAAGTATCAGACGGTCCATATCGCCGCGTTCCTCAATCAAAGCAAGGAATACGACCTGCAAGCCCCCCTCACGAACGCGATTACGCGAAAATTTCTGACCGGCGCCCGGCTTGAGGTGGTCGGCGCAGACAGCGCGGATCTGCTGATTGAAGGAATTGTCCTGGACTACCGCCAGAAGGGCCTGACCTTCGATCCTGATGACGAGGTCACGCAATACCTTGCGGTAATTTCGGCGGGCGTCCGCCTGACGGATCGGAAGACCGGCGAAGTGATATGGGAAGACCCCCTCATGGCGGGCGAGACGAGTTACTACACGCGCTCGACCGGCGCCACATCCGACCGCCTACGCGGCAACACAGAGATTTTCTTACCCGCGGTCCGCTCGTTTCAGACGCAAGAGGAGAATTTCGCGGCCTCGGAAGCACTCGAGCAGTTGGCGTCGGACATTTTTTACCGCACGGTCGAGCCCTGGTAGGCGCATGAACGTCGCGGACTTTATCGCCGACATCGATTCGGGCGCAACATCCGCCCCGGTCTATTTGTTCTGTCCCGGCAAGCCTCCACGCGCCCGCAACGCGACCTACGAGCCCTTTCTGGTCGAACGGGCCATCGAGTTGTTCGTTGATTCCGCGGTGGATCCAGCGTCGAAGGAATTTGCCTACGCCGCCTACTACGCTGACGAGACCCCCGTAGAAAGCATCGTCATGGAGGCTCAAACGCTCCCCTTCCTGGCGGAACGGCGCGTAGTCGTGGTGCGCAACGCGGAACGTTACCTCAGCGAATCGAACGCCGAGCCCATGTTGCGATATCTCGCCGATCCGAATATGGCCACGGCGCTGCTGATGGTGACGGATCGCGTAGACAAGCGGACAAAATTCTACAAGGCTTGCGGCAAGGTTGGCGAAATCGTCGAGTCGCCCGAACTGTCCGAAGCGGAAGCGAGGAATTGGGCGCGGAACGAGGTCGAGAAGCAGGAGCGTACGATTGCGCGCGACGCGCTGGAAGAGCTGGTGCGCCGCGCGGGCAATCACCTCAGCGATGTCGCCAACGCCATAACCATTCTCATCAATTTTCTCGGCGACGATACCCGCGAGATCACCGTCGAAACGGTGGTTTCCGCGAGCGCGGATGTGGCGGAGGAGGAAGTGTGGACGCTAACCGATGCTATCGCCGCGTCACAGCCGGGCTTGGCCCTGGCCTCGCTGAGGCGGCTCGCGGATCTCGGCAAGCATCCCGATGAACTCCTCGGAACCATCAACTGGCTGCTCAAGAACGCCTACGCTGTGGCTTCGGCGGACGCCCCCCCCGCGATCAGCCGGTTTGTGGCGGGAAAAGTAGCTCCGCTGGCGGAGAAGTTGGGCGCGCGGAAATTGCGCGACGCCTTCGCCCTCTGCACGGACACCCAGTTTATGATGAGGAATACGGGAACGGATGCCGAACTGGCGCTTGAACTGCTCGTGGTAAAGCTGGCCTACCCAAGGTCGCGCCGAAAGAGCGCTTGACCGCGCCATGGAGCTCCGCAAACTTTCTAGCCGAATTCCGGCACCCTGAATTCAAGCTCTAAGTGCAACACGGTGTTCCTCTCGTTGTTCTAGAAAGACTTCCTA
>CAYNZS010000139.1:4338-10632 GCA_964401695.1 uncultured Nitrospirales bacterium | reverse complement strand
AACGACGACGATGCCGACTACCTGTTCTTCGAGACCTCTATTTCTTTCTAAGGTTATCAAGAACGCCACACGAAGCAACAAGAACCCCCGCGGCTTGCCGCGGGGGTTCTTTGATGAGCGACAGAACCCGACATGCGGAGGAGGCTAAACCCGGGTTCGCCCTTTACCCAGGATTGCCCTGTAGCGTATGATCGTTTCCCTATTCAGTGAAGGCGCACAATAGGAGGAAATACCCGTGGAATATCGAATCGAAACCGATACAATGGGGGAAATGAAGGTGCCGGCTGACCGGTACTATGGCTGTCAAACCGCCCGGTCCATCGAGAATTTCAAGATTGGCAACGAGCGCATGCCTCGCGAACTGATCCGCGCTTTGGGCATCCTCAAGAAGGCCGCCGCCCTGACGAATCTTGACCTCGGCCTCATGGACAAGACAACCTGCGACGCGATCGGCAAGGCCGCGGACGAAGTTATCGATGGGAAGCTGGACGACCATTTTCCCTTGGTCATTTGGCAGACGGGCAGCGGCACCCAAACCAATATGAACTCGAACGAAGTCATCTCGAACCGTGCGATTGAATTGCTTGGCGGCGAGATGGGCAGTAAGGACCCCGTTCACCCAAATGACCACGTGAACATGTCGCAATCGTCAAACGATACCTTCCCCACCGGAATGAGCATCGCGGCTGTCGAACAAATTGCGCGTCATTTGGTCCCAGCGTTGTCACTGTTGCGCGATACGCTCACCGCAAAGGCGGAGGTCTTCAATGACATCATCAAGATAGGGCGGACGCACCTGATGGACGCCACACCGCTCACCCTGGGCCAAGAATTTTCCGGCTACGCGCAGCAATTGACCAACGGAATCGAACGGGTCGAGTCCACCGTCGAGAAACTTTCCGAATTGGCTTTGGGCGGCACGGCCGTCGGCACGGGCCTGAACACCAAGTGCGGCTACGATGTGAAAGTCGCCGCGCACATCAGCGAGATAAGTGGGCTAACCTTCACAACAGCACCCAACAAATTCGAATCGTTGGCCGCGCACGATGCCATGGTGATGACTTCAGGTGCGTTCAAGACGATAGCGTGCAGTATGATGAAGATAGCGAACGATGTGCGATTCCTCGCGAGCGGTCCGCGATGCGGGTTGGCCGAGTTGATCATTCCCGCTAACGAACCGGGCTCTTCCATCATGCCGGGAAAAGTGAATCCGACCCAATGCGAAGCCGTCACGATGGTTGCCGCTCAGGTTATCGGGAACGACACGGCAGTCAACGTCGGCGGCGCTACGGGTCATTTCGAATTGAACGTGTTCAAGCCCGTCATCATTCACAACGTGCTGCAGTCTATTCGCCTTCTAGGCGACTCGGCGCGCTCCTTCAACGACAACTGCGCAGTAGGCATCGAGCCGAATCGCGAGCGTATCGACGAACTGCTCCACAAGTCGCTGATGCTGGTTACGGCGCTGAACCGAAAGATCGGGTACGACAACGCAGCCAAGATTGCCAAGACCGCCTACGCCAACGGCACGACTCTGCTTGACGAGACCCTCAACTTAAAGCTGCTCACCGAAGAGGAGTTTCGCGAAGCGATCGATCCGTCGAAAATGGTCGGGCCCTCCGATTAGATCCCGTGGATAGCCTGCCTTCGGACACCGGCGTCATCCTGGTCGATCACGGCTCGGTGGCCGCAGAGGCCAACGCGATGCTCTTCAATGTCGTAGCCATGTTCCGCGAAGTTTCCGGGGCGGCCATTGTCGAGCCAGCCCACATGGAACTGGCGCCTCCCACCATCGGGGAGGCGTTCGGGAAATGCCTCGCCCAAGGGGCGGCGCGCGTGGTTATCCATCCCTACTTTCTAGCGCCCGGCCGCCACGGCTCGGGCGGCATCCTGCGCCGGGCTGCGGAAGCCGCAGAGAAGTTCCCAGGGACGCCCTTTGCGGTGTCCGAACCCCTGGGCGCTGACAGGCGAATAGGAGAAGTGATCCAAGAACGTGTCCTGGCCGCGATGGACCGGTCCTCCTCCTGGGGGCGGTCGTAAGAAGTCGGCGGCGCCTTGACTGCCTGAAGGCCCGGCCGCCTTACATCCGCTCGAGCGCTTCGATGCCCAGAATCGCCAGCGCATTTGTCAGCGTTTGGTGTGTCGCCGCGCAGATCAGCACTCGGCTTCTGACCTGTTCGGGACTGTCAGCCGTGAGCACCGGACATTCGTGATAGAAGCTCGTAAACGCGTGAGCCGCGTCCAGGGCGAACTGGGCCACCGAAGCGCAGTTTCGTTGGCGCGCCGCCGTAGCGATTGTTTCGGGGAACGACGCCAGCTTCGTCAGCAGCGACCACTCCGAGTCGCTGTCGACCAGGAAAGCGCCGCCCGCTGCTTCGGGAATTTCCCCGTACTTCCTCAAAATCGAATTGATGCGCGCGATGGAATACTGAACGTAAGGCCCCGTGTCGCCGCTGAACGAGAGGCTGGCGTCCCAGTCGAAAATAACGTTCTTATTCGGGCCGGTTCGCAAGATGGCAAAGCGTATGGCCGCGACGGCAACCTTCTCGGCGATAGCGTTTTGTTCCTCGGCGCTCAGGTCGCCGCACTGCTCGGCGACACGCTCGGCCGCGAGGCGCCCGGCTTCATCCAGGAACTCGGACAGTAGAATCACCTTGCCTTGGCGCGTCGACATTTTCCCGTTCTGCAAGAGGATATAGGCGTAATAAATCGGCTCGGGCACAGGCTTTCCCGCCGCCCTGAGGATCAGCGCTTGCTGTTCCGCGTATAGCTTGTGGTCTTCGCCCAGCACCCACAAATTCAAGTCCGCGCCATGCTCCATCTTGTCCATCGTGTACGCCAGATCGCGGTAGCCGTACATCGAACTGCCGTTTGCCCGCATCAACACAAAGAAACGGCCCTCGTCGCGCGAGTGGCCAATCTTCGAGAGATCGACTACGAGCCGCTTGTCGTCGTCTACGAACACTGCCTCCTTCTCTTCTAGCGCCCTGACGATGACGTCGAGGCGCGGATCCTTGAGATACTTGGATTCCCGGTCAAACTGGTCATATTCTATGCCAAGGCGTGCGAGCACGGCGAGTTGCCCCCTGAGGCAATGTTCCGTCACCTCGAAGAACCTGCGTTGCGTTTCGGGGTCGCCCGATTCCATCTTCGCGAGAAGTTCATACCCCGCCTCGGCAAATTCCTGGTCCGCTTCCGCCCGTTCGTTCGCCCGCACATACGCATCGAGGACATCGTCAAACGACATGCTTTCCAGGTCGTCGCAGGTTAGTACCAGAAGCCCGATCTGACGCCCCATGTCGTTCACATAGTAGTGAACGCGCACATCGTAGCCCTCGAAACGGAACAAACGAACGAGGCTGTCGCCGATCATGGCATTCCGCGCACGGCCAACGTGGGGGCTAGCGTTCGGATTGATGCTGGTGTGCTCGACGAGGAGGCTCAGGCCTTCGCCCGAACGGCTTCCACCGAAGCGATCGCCATCGTTCAAGATATCCGCGACAATCGTTTTGCCGAACAGGCTTCGGTCGATCCGAAAATTCAGATAGGGGCCCGCGGGCTCCAGCGAGAGGACCTCGGGGCCGAAGGCGACCGCATCCTTGATTTCCGCGGCCAGTTTGGGCGGCGGCATCTTCAGCTTTTTCGCGGCGACGAAGGCGCGCAACGCTACGTCGCCCATCTCCACCTTCGGCGCGGGCGCGATTTGGAGATCCCCCTCGCTCAGTTCGCTATAGTGGTTGAGGATGGGCCGGAGCAAAGATTCAAAAGGGTTCACAGAGGTACTCCAATCAGAAGCAACTGCGGCGGACTAAGTGGTCCGGGCATAAAAAGTCAGGAAGCGCGCGACAAGAGTTTCGCTGGATCAGGGCGCCTCATTGCCGGTATCGTCATCTTCGCCGCCAAGCACGTCCTCCTTCAGGTCGCGTTCGTACTTCATGGTGTCCGAGATGGAGCGGCTTGTCACCCATACCAAATGATATCCGAACTGGGTCGTGATGATGCCGCTGACTTGATTCTCTTCCCCCGACCAAACAAACTGATCGACAGGTCCCGTCAGCTCTTCCGGTTCCACCCACCCCAGGTCGCCGCCCCGAGAAGAGGATTTGGGGTCGTTAGAGTAATCCTTAGCGATGGATTCGAAGCTCTGACCGTCGTTCAGCCATTGCTTGATGTCGCTGATTTGGGCAAACGCGCGCGCACGGTCGGCGGCGTCGCCTGGGGTGAATCGGATTAGGATGTGCTTGACGCGCGCACGCGTTCGCGTCGTGTCCTCGCCCGTGCTCAGCCAGAGAGCCAGGAGCATAGCGCCACAAAGCCCCACGATGCCGAACCATAACAGTTTCGTGCGGTCCTTGACGTCTCCCGGCGCAGCCGGATCAGATTTCCAGCCCATTCATCATTCCTCCATACAAGCCTGAGTAAAACGAAATTACAATATAACCGACGAGCAGCGCCACGGCGAGAACGATAGCCGCGGAAAGCGCCTTCGAGGCGATTTCGCTTGCGTGGGTCGTTTCCGCCAGATGGTACTCTGCAACCTTCTTACACTGTTCCTCAAGATTACCCGTTTGCTCGCCCACCAGAATCATTTCCCGGGCCAATGGCGTCAGAAACTTGCACCCGTAAAAGGCCTCGACGAGGGTTTGTCCGTCTTGGATTCTTGGCACCGCCTGAAGAATGTCCTTCTCCAGGTACGGATTTCCCGCCACGCCCGCCGATTGCTCGACACAACGCCCCATAGGAAGGCCGGCGCCGACGAGCAGCCCAAAGCTCCTGAAGAAACGGGCCAAACCAAACTTCCGCACCATGCCGCGAAAGGGCCAGACATGTGTTCCGACCGCGCCCGTAACCCATCTCAGCAAGCCTTTGCGCGACAGGATAACCGCGACAAGCAGCAGCGCGGCGAAAATGATCATGGCCTTGCCCTGAAACACCAGATATTCGTGGAAATACTCAATGACCCCGCCAGCACCCCCGCCACCGGAGAAGCTTTCCCGCACGACGCCAAGAATACCGAGAGCGAAAGTGCCCAGGAACCACGCGAAAGTCAACTGGATGATCGGATAGATCATCATTCCCAGAAGTTTTCGCTGCATCGCCAGCTTGTCTTCAAAGTATTGCGCCAAGTCCGACAGCATCACGTCGAGCCGGCCGCCCTGTTCGCCCGCCGCCAGCAACTGAATGAAGAAAGGGGGCAAGTGGCGGGATTGCGCAAACGCGGAGGCACCCAGAGTATCGCCGCCGCGCAGGTCGTCGCTCATGGTGCGGAGGACTCTCTTCACCGTCCCATCCCGCGCCTGGCCCGAAATGGTTTCCAGCGACTGGATGATGGGAATTCCCGCTCCGTAGGACGTCGATAGTTGACGGCAAAGAGGGACCATTTCGCGCGCGCTAATCTGAGGGGAAAATATGCCCATGCTCGACATCCAATTGAAAAGTTTTAGAGCTCAAGTTTAACAAACGGCAGCCCTCTCAACCAAGACGAGCGAAGATTTGAGCAGGCGTCCACTCCCTAGCAAGGATATCTCACCGGATTTCTACGCCTCAAGGATATGCAGATATTAGTGCCTCAAAGGTTGAAAACTGCGAAGAAGAACAAGAAGAATTTCCGGTGCCCGGGGGAGGCCCTTTCGGGGCAGGGCTTCTCGTTGGCCCAGGCGCGCCACGTCGGCAGAAGGCCTACAGAACACTAGTAAACTTTTCGGCGCTCGTCACAACTTCTATAGGCGGCGTTCTTGCGCCATCCTGACATCTGGAGTTTATCGCGAGCTTGGGTTGTGGGCGAAGCCAACCCCACGAATCCAGCGAATCTTATCGCAAAAGAACGTTCCTAACCCGAATATACTTTCCTCTGAAACAATGTGTAACGGAACGAAATCTGGAATGTATTATTAATTGAACGTGAACATCTGAATACTTCAGGTGGTATGACACCCGAAGTCGATATACAAAATATTGTGGAAAAGTTGTGTTTTTGCTTGACAAAGGTAATCAAACTTGTTATAATCTGATACAATGTCATGAAAATGAAGCGAACAGCTTTTGGGAATGGGGAGAACTCGATATCAATGAAGCATTTACGCACCATTTCAAAGGCGCCCACTGTACGATATGCGCAGTCCAGTGTAAAAGTCCAGTTGATAGCTGACTTCTTGGATCTGATCGTGCCGCTTCTGATAGCTAAAGAGACATCGGTCGAACTCTCCTAGCATCGCGTTTGAACTCGTCGGGAGCAACCCGGGTCCCCGCCGAGCTTGGATAGTAGTTTGTCAGTTCTAACTAGGTTTGTTTTAA
>CAYNZS010000139.1:0-4328 GCA_964401695.1 uncultured Nitrospirales bacterium | reverse complement strand
TGGAGCGTTGTGCTCCTGGCGCCTATGGTAAGTGTCTGCCGTTGGGGCAACACAATAAGGAGAAGCAAGAATGAAGCATATCAGCAAGGTTTCCGTAGTCAAAGCTAATACTAACGCCTGTGACGACATAGTAGGTCTTATCGCGGATCCGATGCCCTGCATCAAAGAGATCATTAGCAAGGCAACAGCAACACAATAAGGAGAAGCTAGAATGAAGCATATCAATGAGGTTTCCGTAGTCAAAGCTGATACAAACTGTGACGACGCAACTTACCTCGCCGATCCGCTGGGCTGCGCCAAAGGACAGTTAACGGTCATGATAGGAGATTCGGTGCTCGGAGCTTATGCTTTGGATAAGATTGACCCTGGCTAATAAGCACCTTGATTCGTAGGTATACTTGAGCTTTGGAGACCGATAAAGCCTCCAGAGTAGTTTTGGGCCGGGGTTCCTTGTGTTGAAGCCCCGGCCCGCCTTCTATTAAGATGGCCGCCCATCTGTCAGGATTCTGTTTTCTTGTACTTTTTGTGAAAGTCGGCTGTCGAGTATGATCACGGGAAGACATTCTGTCATTCGCACCGCTGGCCGTGAGGACGCTTCGGCTTTGCGTCGCTATTATTCGTTGGGCCATCCGGTGGCTGCGCTGCTCGATCAGCGTTACGAATTCATTATGCCGACAGAGGACGAGTTGGCCGAAGTGCTGAGCGGACCTGGGCTGGGCCGACTCGGCGGGATGAACGTTGTCGAGGATGGCGCGGGTGCGGTGCGCGGTTTTTGCGCCATTCGGAATACGCCCAACGAGCCGTATATGGGCCAGTTGGTGCTTATACTTGAGGCTCTAAACGACTACGGTTCGCCTTTGGCTGTCGAGACGGTGGACTATCTGCGCGAGGAGGCGTTCGCCAGAAAACGGTTGCGGAAATTGATGGTGTACCTTTTGGATGACGAGCGCGAGTTGAGGGCGCTTGTATTGCGTCACGGCTTCGAGAGCGATGGTGTGCAGCGGGAGGTCCTGTACTCTGCGGGACGCTGGTACGGTCTTGAGACGCTTACGCTCTTCGGTCCAGGGGGAACTGCGGCAGCCGGACCCGCCCGAGCGATGGAAAGCTGCTAAGGCTATCCGCGAGAAACGTTGAAGTGGTCTTGCGCTTTGGCGGCGTTTCCTCGTAAGACAGAGTGCCGCTGATTGGTTCGGCATGGGAAGTTGGCTGGAAGCGCGGGAGAAGCATGAGGAATCAGACCTTTCTACGCAGGGCCGAGCGCGAAGACCTGGACACGATTGTCTCGTGGATGCAGGATCCGGATTACTTGCGTTTTCTCTACGGCGATCCGGCGCAATCGCCGAAGCAAATTCGCGAGAACATCGTATCGATGTTGGGCCGCAGCCAGGCCAATCTACTCCCGTCGAGTATCCACCTTGTTATCGATCACAAGACGGAAGGTCCCATCGGGCTCGTGTCGCTGCAGAAGATTAGCTGGCGGAACCGGGCCTGTGTTGTCGACTTCTATATGGGCAACAAGGGCCTGCGTGGACGGATGGAATCGGGGGCGGCCATGTATCGAATGGCCGAGTACTGTTTCGACGAGCTGAACCTCCACCGCATCACCGCGTTTATCTATTTGTTCAATAGCCCCTCGTGGCGCTTGCTGGAACGGTGTGGAGCGATTCGAGAGTTGACGTTGAAAGAGCATGTCGTGCGGGACGGAGACCTCTGCGATATGTATTGCTACGGTCTGTTGCGCGAGGATTTTCAGGCCTTCCGCGATGGCGAGACCCAACTCGATGGGTTTACCCTTGAGGCGATGATCGAATCTTTGAGCGCCGATGACGCCGGCGGTGCTCCGTCGTGAGCGGATGGATCGTTGGGGTGTTTCTCGCCCTCATCGCCTTTCACACCTTGTACGCGCTGTCGCGTTCGATAGACAAGGCGCGGCAAAAGGACGAGAACGCGCGCGTTCATTCGCGCCTCAATGTGGCCTTTCAAACGGTGATCTTCCTCTTGGGAGCGAGGCTCGCCTACGACTGGGGCGCGCTTTCGCGCGACTTGCTGTCGCCTGTCGCCATTGCGGCCGGATTACTGGCTGGCCACTTTATCTTTGGCCTTTCGCTGCTGGCAACCCATAGCTCGATGGAAGATGCCCGTGGCCATTTTCTCGATTTCGGCTCGGTGTGGGATTTTGTGGTCGAACATCCCTACGTGCTTTCGCGGTTCATCTACGTAGGAATCTCCGAAGAGATAATCTGGCGCGGCGCGACGCAGCCGGCGTTGGCCAGCGCGCTTGGATGGGGCTTGGGCGATGGGATTGATCCCCTGTGGCCGACACTGGCCGCGATCGGAATCGTTGCGGTGGCGTTCTCGGTTGTCCATGATCACTTCTTTCATAACGCCCCTATGGTGACAGCCGAGTTTCTCGGTTTTGCGTTGCTGCTGGGCGTCTTGTATTACTGGACCGGCAGCCTCATCATGGTGATTATTATTCACGCGGTTCGCGATATCGAGATCGCCTATCTGGAATTTGCGATCAATGTCCACGAATTCGGCGATGAGGAAAAGGCGGCAGCAGAAGTGGAAAGAGTTTACCGGCACGGCTTGCGGAACAGTCATGAGTGAGGAATACCGCGTACAGGTGGAACGAGTCCGGAAAGTATTTTATACGCACCACTTTTTTCAGCGCCACGAGGAAACTGACGAACGCCATGCCTTCCGCAAGAAGGCCGTGACGGCCGCGGCGGAGGTGGATTTTTGCATTCGGAGGGGCGAGATTTTCGGTCTCTTAGGACCAAATGGCGCTGGGAAGACTACGACGGTCAAGATGATCTCGGGGCTGATTCGTCCCAACGCGGGCACGGTTTACGTGGACGGCCTCAATGTGGAGAAA
Organism: uncultured Nitrospirales bacterium; assembly: GCA_964401695.1. Taxonomy (GTDB): domain Bacteria; phylum Hydrogenedentota; class Hydrogenedentia; order Hydrogenedentales; genus JAPYPO01. The sequence continues at coordinate 1,450 of CAYNZS010000139.1, read as the reverse complement.
AAACGGCTTCAGGCGTTGCGCAAAGTGGGGGTGGTGCTGGAGGGTACCCGTACTACCATTTGGCCGCTGACGCCGTTGGAGAACTTGGCCTATTTCGGCACACTTAAGGATGTGCGCGGCGAGGTTCTTCGGTCGCGGAGTCTCGAGCTGCTCGACTTCATCGGACTCAGGGACAAGATGAACGTGCAGGTCCGAAAACTGTCACGTGGGCAAAAACAGAAGCTGGCGATCTGTATCGCGCTTATCGCCGACCCGCCTGTCGTTCTTCTGGACGAACCGACGACGGGGCTGGATGTGCAAAGCTCGCGCACGATCAAAGACAAGATTATCGAGCTGACCCGCGAACGGGGGAAGAGCGCACTCGTTACAACCCATGATATGCATGTGGCGCAGGAGTTGTGCGACCGCATCGGTATCATCAATGAGGGGCGCATGGTGGCCTGTAGACCCACGGATGAGTTGATTGAAGTTTTTTCCGACTTCACGTTTGTGTTCCATCTGGACCGCCTTCCGCTGACCGCTCCTTTCGAGGCGCTCCGCGGTGTGGATTTGGCGGAGGCTTCGATGGAGGACAATGAGCCGGCGCTGGTGCTGACGATTTCCGCGGACGCTGGCGAGCGTTCGGAGGCGCTCTATGGCGCGGTCGAAGAACTGCGCGCGGGCGGCTACCAGGTGCGATCTATTACGCAACGAAAACAGAACTTGGAGAACGTTTTTCTGAGATTGACGGCGAAACAGCCCGAGAAGAAAGGGGCTGCCACATGAGCTTCTTCCGGGTAATCAAAGCCGAACTTGTGCGCTCGTTCATCATCATGCGCCGCTACTGGTTTGCGACGTTGACGGGGCTCATCGTTGGGTACGGCATGCTCATGCTTCTCATCGTCGGGTTCATGGCGCGGCGCGAAGAGGTGGAAGGCTTGATCGACACGCGGCTCGGCCTCAATCCGGAGGACGCTACAAACGCCGCCTTGGGTTTTATCATAGGCCTGTTCGCGTTCGGAATCGTCGGCACCTTCTCGCAGGGCCTGCAAGGAATGATGCGCTCGGGGCAGTTGGAACAGCTCTGCCTGAGCCCTTATGGGTTGGTCACGAATTTCATGGCGCGTTCGATGGTGGGCGCGGTGACGAGTGTGTTGAGTTCTTCCGTCATGCTGTATTTCGTGGCGAAGACGGTGGATGGGCGTTTGTACGCGGATCCGGTTCCCACGATAATTCTCCTAGTCTTGACCTATTTCAATCTCATCGGGTTCGGCTTCATGGTGGGTGGGCTCGTGCTGCTGTTTAAGCAGACGGGTCAGATCGCGATGCTGGTTCGCTTCGCGTTGTTGGGCTTGGCGGTGTGGGTGTCCGACTCGATTGACACGGGGTACCGCGCCATCGACTGGTTGGTTCACGCACTGCCGATAGCGGACGCGGCGATCTGCCTGAAGCATGTCCTTATCCACAATCA
>CAYNZS010000138.1:0-10632 GCA_964401695.1 uncultured Nitrospirales bacterium | reverse complement strand
TGCTTCAATCTCATTGGCTCCGGTCGCCGACGGATCCATATGGGTAATCTCGGTTAAGGAGGATAATCTGCCTCGTCATATTTCGCCAACGAAAAAGCAAGAGAGCAAATGTGGGGCCGACGAGGCGGCGGTCCCGCGTTCGAGGCCATGACTGGACTTTTGGCGGAACTGGCGGTACCATTATCGAGACTCGATGGAGGAGGATTGTGACATGGTGAAGACGGGAGTATTCGGTTTTGCAGTTGTGGCCGTCTTGGGTATTAGGATTGCCGTTTGGGACTACTCGCCGCTCGCGTCGGCGGCAGATAAGGAAATCGTTCCGGACACGGATTCGAACGAGCCAATTCAAATAGTCACGAATGACGAGTTGATGAAGCTCCTCTTCGATACGAATTATGTCCTGATACGCAAGGGGCTGAAGAAGGAGCCCGAGGGCAGGCAATGGAGGCTGCCCTACATCGGAGCCGCTGGAATCGCCGAAGTCACGAACCTTCTATTTTCTCGCGAAGATGAAGACTATATGAAGACGGACGAGTGGGTGGCAGCGGTGAAGGTTGGGAGGAAAGCCGCTATCGATTTGTGCGATTCGCTGCTGGAGATGGATTACGAAAAGTCGCGCAAGAACTATCTGGTCCTCGTCGATACCTGTAACGCGTGCCATGAGAAGTTTGAGTTGGAGGAGCCAACCCTCGTCGAGGCGTTTTTATAGGCCCCCAGCTATGGATTCGAACCCTCTTGGAATCGCCGCGTGGTTTTGCCGCGAGGTTCAATTTTCTGACCGCCTCAAGCTGATGCGCGATGCTGGGTTCGATGCGACCTGCATCTGGTGGGAGGATACGGACGAAAGCCGGAAGCGGCTTCGGGACCGTGTGCCGGAGATGGTTCGCGCGGATGGCCTCTCGCTGGACAATATCCATGTGCCTTACGATTGGACGCCGGGGCTTTGGAGCGTAGATCGCGCGGCGCGGACGGCGGCGGTGGCGAAGCATGTCTCCTGGGTGGAAGATTGTGGGCGGCATGGCATTCCGCGAATGGTCATGCATTTGGTTTTGGGTGCGAAGGACCCGTGGCGGATTGAGGACGGGCTGGACAGTGTGCTGCGGATCGTCGAGGCGGCGGAAGAACGCGGCGTGACGGTAGCAATCGAGAACACCCGCTGTGTCGAACGGATTGACGCGATCCTGGATCTGATTCCGTCGCCCCATTTGGGCTTGTGTTTCGACAGTGCGCACGATTTGCTGTACAGCCCCGCGCCGCTAGAATTGCTATCGACCTGGGGGCATCGGTTGGCGGCGACCCATTTCTCGGACACGGATGGACGGCGCGATTACCATTGGTCGCCGGGAGAGGGCCGTGTGGACTTCGAAGCGATCGCGCAGTCCATGGCCTCACATGGATACGAGGGCTCGCTCGTGATTGAGTCGGTTTCGCGAGGCGGCGAGGGGGATGCCAAGGCGTATCTGGAGTCGGCACGGGAGCGCCTCGTGGCGATACGGGAGGCGATGGCAGCGAGATTCACTCTCGATTTGGGCGCGGCGTGAGGCAACGTTTGGGTGTTTGGCAACATTTCGGTTGACTCTCTCCGGAGCCAATTCGGAGTGACGGTTCAATAACAGGAAACGTGAGAATCGAAGTGAAGACGAAATTTGTGGCGATGGTTGGAGCGGTTATTGCGGTTGCGGTCTTGGGCGTTCTGACCTCGAACCGGTTGTTTGCGCAGGATTCACGTGGTCCTGTTGCGTTGGTGGAAGCCCATGAGATCATGGAATTGTTCTTCGAGCATGAGCTCGAAAATTTGAAAGGGTTTATGCAGAAGGAGCCGGTGTCGCGCAACGAGTTGAAGGGGATCTTCAACGGAGCGAACGAGTTGGCCGAAGCTCATAATCTCTTGTTCTTTCGGAATGATGAGGACTACATGGCAACGGAAGATTGGGCGGCGCTGACGGTGGCGGGGCGCGAGGCTTCTCTGACGGTCGCGAAGTCTGTCTAGGATCGGGATTTTCGGTCATTCGGACGAACTATGTTGCGATGGTGAAATCGTGCAACGCGCGTCACGAGAAGTTCCAGGAAGATGAGCCGGAGATTATTGAGGAGTAGGCGTTCGCAGGCGAGTCCGGTCGGTGACGCGTATCCCCTATAGAGCCCATCGCCGATGAACCATCCCGCGCGCCTCTTCGGAACTGCCGATTTCCCCTTCCAGTTGGGCATCCTCGACGGCCCTCAGTATCTCCTTGAACAGCGGGCCGGGCCGATAGCCCATGGCGATGAGGTCGCGTCCGGTGAGGAGCCGCGCCGGCCGGGTCTCTTCGGGCTGCAAGTTCTCCGCATAATCCTTCAGCCATTCGTAGGTGCCCAGCTTGTTATGGCTCGCGATGCAGTCGAGTCGAAACAGTTCAAGCAATTCCGTGAAACCCTCTTCCCTCACGAGGCGCTTGAGCTTGCTAGCCCGCATCTCAGGCGCGGCCGCGACCCGCATGTGGCGTCCGACGAGCCAGGATATACGTTCCGTGTCGTAGTTCGACATGCGGAGACGCCCACAAATTTCCTCCGAGATCCGGACGCCCGCCTTGTCGTGCAGGTTGAAACGGATGCGGCCTTCAACGGTTTGTGTGACGGGCTTCCCTACATCGTGAAGGAGGGCGCCGAACGCGAGGGTGGGGGAGGGTGCCCTCAGCGAGTCGAGCAACAGGAGCGTGTGAACGAATACATCGCCTTCGGGATGATATTCCGGAGGCTGATCGACACCCTTCATTCGAGCGATTTCGGGCAACACTTCCGCAAGCAGCTCCGTTTCGTCCATGAGTTCGAAGGCTCTCTTCGCGCCGCCTTCGAGGAGCATCTTCGTCAACTCATCGCAAACGCGTTCCGGGCTCGTCTGTCGAATCGAGCGAGCGCCCTTGGTGATTGCGTCGCGCGTCTCTGTCTCGATTGAAAAATCCAGCCGCGCCGCGAAGCGCACGGCGCGCAGGAGGCGTAAATGGTCCTCCTCGAAGCGCGCGCAGGGCTCGCCGACGGCGCGGACGATTCCGTCGCGCAGATCCTGTTGCCCGCCGACGTAATCGATAATAGCTTTCGTTTCCGGGTCGTAGAAGAGTGCGTTGATGGTGAAGTCGCGCCGCCGGGCATCTTCCTCCTCGCCCAGGAACTCGACGTGCGACGGATGGCGTCCGTCGGTGTAAGGCCCGTCGTGGCGAAAGGTCGCCACCTCGTAATTCGCTGCTGGACGCGTCACGATCTGCATCCCAAACGCGGCCCCAACGCCGATTACGGAATGGAACAACTTCGCGGTTTCCTCGGGCCGCGCAGACGTGGCGATATCGCAATCCTTCGGCGTCGCGCCTAGGAGGAGATCGCGTACGCAACCGCCCGCGAGAAGTGTCCGATGACCCGCATCCCTGAGAACCTGGCAAACCTCGAGTGCGCCGCGCCAGAGGTTGCCGTCAATCAGCGGATTCGTCATGCGGGCGCGCCTTAAGCGTTTGCAGATGGCGTGTGCGGTGCCGCGAATAACCCCAGGAGAATACCAGCAGCGGAATCCCGAGCGCGGCAAAGGAGAGCGGCTGGATCCATAGACTGGGGTTATCCAAGTCGGAGTAATAGGCGCGGATGATAGCTACCAAATAGACGATGAGCGAAACCCAACGGTATCGGCTCTCCCGAAAGAGGGCGCCAATCGCCATGCAAGTGACCGCCAGGCCGAGAAGATAGAAGGTGAGTTGCCCATCGGGCGCCCATTCCCAGAGCCCGAGCATGCCTTGAAGCGATGCCATGGCAATGATCGCTGTTCGCAGGTGCGATGTATCAGGCGCAGCCTCTCCAGCGCGAACGGCGGAGAAGCGCTCGGCGGCCACAAAAGCTCCCAGTGAAATCCCCAGGACTGGAAGAAACTCAGGGAGGTTCGCGATTGTATTGCCAACGTTGTAGAGGCCGCTGTAGAAAGTAAGCGACCCGATGGTGAGCGCGACCAGTCCGGCCAGCCGAAGGTACATGAAGGACGTGGCTGCCGCTGCGAGCATAAACGCGGCCCCAACAAGGTCTTGCGCCGCCGCGACTCGTGGCGCTTCGAGGCTCGACTGCGCGAGGTGCGTCAGCATGAGAGTCGCGACGAGAAAAGGTATGCAGGCGAGCGCTTGGTGTTCCCAAGGCCATCCCCCCTTGATTCTGCGCAGATACCGTTCCCAGAGGTAGCCGCCGAACAGTGTGAAAAGCGCGAGGAGAATCGTATTCAGTTCAAGATTCGTCTGGGCGTTGAAAACGGGACCCTGATAATTCGCCATCGCGTAATAACAGACGTGCGCCACGATGAGGAGCAGGACGCCGGCTACCTCCACTTGAGAGGTGCGCAGAAGGAAGCCAAGCGTGGCAAACGCGAGGCCCTCCAACGCGAGAATAAAGGGGAGCGATGGGTAGTCGCCGAGTTCGACAATGGTGATCGCGGCTACGATGAGCGCCGCCCCCGAACCGTGAAAGATGGAAAGCGTCTGGCTCCTCAAATCGATGAGGGAATCGGCGAGAAACCAGTGGCTTCTGGCGGGGCGCCCCTCGGCTGTCGAGGGGCGGGCGGCGTGTTCGTAGAGCCACGCGGTCAGCGAAAAAATAAGCGCCACGCATACGCTCGAAAACCAGTTCGCTGAAACAGTGTAATCGCCCAACGCCATTTCCCTGGAATCGCTAACAGACCACAAGCAGCCGGCGCAAGCGATGGCGGCGAAGAATAAGCCAACCAGTTTGAATATGACCGTCCCGGTGCGCTTATAGAGAACGCCCAGGGCGAAGGCCTCGAGCGACAGTGCGATTAGAAGCCATTCGTGCGAGAGATACGCCCTCAGCGCCAACGTCGCCACGATCGCCGATTTCGCGATGAACAGTTGCGAGAGATAGTTCCGCCGCGGTCCCGTCAACTCCGATATCGCGGCGAACAGGGCGAAGGCCCCGGCAAGGGCGGCAAGGAAACTCCACTCGTATTCCGGATAGCGTTCGCGCGCTGCTGCCCAAGCGACGCTGAAGTAGATAGCCGAATTGGACATGGCCAAGAGTCCGACGATACGGCGGTAGTCGACCGTCTTGCGCGAATCCGTAGTGCAAACCAGCGACAAGGCGAGAAAAGTTACGGTCAAAAATGCGTTCGAGAGCCAATAGTAGTGCTCATCGGGTAACCCGTGGGTCGATGGGTTCAGCAAGAAAAAGAAGAAATAGGTCAAGTGCGCGGCAAAGAGCGCGGCCCAGGTAACAAACATCCATCGGAGCGCAAAATGATATAGGAGCGCCAACATCGAAGCCACCGAACAGGTCAACAGTGCGTAATGAAGACTTTGCTCGGTGCCGCGTTCGTTCAGACTGAGCGCGACGGTATAGTAAATCAAGAACAGCGAAATGCCCGCGGCCGTCTCGCTGCGCAAGATATAGCAGACCGCGGCGACCAGCAAGAGGCACCCCGCGAGAACCGGCAAGGCGGCAGCTTCATTCTGGAATACCTTCGCCGATGCGATAAAGAAGCCCGCGTAGGTCGTGAAATACAATATCGCGAGGCCGCTCCCGAGGAGCGCCCGCGTAACCAGTCCGCTATGCGCCCGCTTCCACAGGCCGTAGCCAAGCGCTATCAGTCCCAACGCATAGCCAACGGCAATCTTATTGGCCGCTTCAAACTCCTGGTGACGAACGGTGGCCGCGCCACCCAACACCAACGCTGTCGTGGCCAGAACCGCGGCGACCCGGCTCAGCCAGATGCCTCCTACCCGCGTCTCGAGCGACTCGCCTTCCTCGCCTCCCAGAGCGCGGCCCACCCCTTTGCGCATTCCGTGCACTAGCGCACTCCGCGGCTTCGCTTCCCCGGCAGACTGCTGAGGTGCCCGCTCCGCTCCGGCCCCCGTCAGCTCCGAGACCTGCGCCTCCAACTCCGCGATGCGGCGGTACGGGTCGAACGGGGCAGGTTCCTGTTTTCGTTTCTGCGTCATCGTGGGAAGTGAATTGCCGACATCGCCGGAGGTTGCAGAGAGGAAATATATCGAGCCATCCAGCAAAGTATAGCACAATCGAATGAAGACTCGGCCAGGGCAACCGGTACCGAATCTCGTTATTGTTTGATTCAAGCGTGCGCACAAATGCACACTCTTCGAGTTCCTGCCAACGAAGGTCCGACCCCGGCGATGGACGAGTCAGAAAGAGAGAAGCATGACCGAAAAGGACAAGCGGCTCAGCGGCTACACAGAGTGGCAAGGAGGCGGCGCCTTCGAAGAACACAATGGCCCGTTCTTCTACAAGGAGAAACCAGAGGGTTGCGACTGCGCTTTCATCGTCAAGGAAAAGCACACAAGCGAGGGCGGCGCGGTGCATGGCGGGATGCTCAGCATCTTCGCCAACTTCGCTTCGTTCATGGCCGCGCGAAGCAGCTTCTCCGGAGGCGGCGCAACGACCATCTCGCTGAACACCGATTTTGCGGAGGCCGGAAACCTGGGCGACCTGATCGAGTCCCGCTGCGAAATCATGCACGAGACCAAGGGAATGGTCTTCACGCGCGGCGCACTCGTCGTTGGCGAGAAAGTGTTGCTGAGCTTCTCCTGCGTCATCAAGAAGCTCCGCAAGCGCTGAATTCGACCGGCAAGGTGGCATGGGCTTCCAGCCCATGAACCACGGGCAGGATGCCCTTATCCGCCGTCGCAGTAGAAGAGCGGTGAGATATCCGGGCTAACCCCCCAGCTACTCGGTAACGAGAGCGAGAGTGAATCCGTCGTATCCCTTGCAGCCGACGGTTTGGATCGTGGTGGCCGAAACGCGGGGTTCAAGGGCGATCATCTTTGCCACGCGGCGGATGCCCTGTACATCGGGATTGTCCGTCTCGGCATCGAGCACCGCGCCGCCGCGCACGACATTATCGATGATGATCACGCTTCCGATATGGGAAAGTTTGAGCGCCCACTCGAAGTATTCGGGAATGCTGCGCTTGTCAGGGTCTATGAAGAAGAAGTCGAAGGGCTCCTCGCCCTCGAGATCCGGCAATGTATCGATAGCGCGTCCCGTGCGAACATCGACAATGTTGTCCAGACCGGCGCGCGCAATGTTCACGCGGGCGGCATCGGCGTGATCGGGGTTAGCCTCCAACGTGACGAGGCGTCCGTCATCGGGCAGCGCGCGCGCGAGCCAGATAGTGCTGTAACCCCCCAGCGTACCGATTTCGAGGATGCGCCGCGCGCCGAGCATGCGCGCTTGCAGGTACAGGAATTTTCCTAACGCGGCCGACACCGCGATGGCGGGAAGGCCAGCCGATGCGCTGTGCTCAAGCGTGGCATCCAGTACGGCATCCGACGGAGCGTGAAGAGCATCGAAGTAGGTGTCGACGGTAGTCCATTTTTGTCTGTTCATAGGTTCTCCTTTGTGGATAGTGTCATGGAAAGAGCGAACCGCTGTCAATTATCGATACGCGGAGCCGAATCCCGCCCATCAAGCCGGTGCGGTTGGAATTCCGCCTGGGTCATCCGGCAAACTAGCTCCGCGCTTTCGCCAATGCGCAGAGAAACTTGAAGCCGAAACCCAATCCCGAAGGTCTCTCGTCCCATGGACGCAGCGCTCATCAGCCTCGTGACCGTCATCCTCCTTGGCATTGGGGCGCAATGGGTTTCCTGGCGGCTGGGCTTGCCTTCCATTCTCGTTCTGCTCATCTGCGGATTCGTCGTCGGTCCGGGCCTCGAGCTTATCGAACCGAACGACCTCTTCGGCGACCTGCTCATGCCCTTCGTATCCATATCCGTCGCGGTCATCCTGTTTGAAGGCGGCCTGAACCTGCGGCTGAGTGATCTGCGAGACGTGGGCCGCGTTGTAACCAGCCTGGTCGTTCTGGGGATAGCCATCACATGGATTATTACCGCGACCGCGGCCTACTACCTGCTTGATTTGCGGCTCGAGGTGGCCGTGCTGCTTGGAACCATCCTCGTTGTGACGGGGCCGACCGTAGTCCAACCGCTGCTCCTTCACATCCGCCCCAAAGGCCAAGTTGGTCCCATCCTTCGATGGGAAGGCATCCTCAATGACGCCGCGGGCGCGGTCCTGGCCGTCCTTGTCTATGAAGCCGTCATTCTTGGTTCCATCGAGGACGCCACTATTCCCATCGTCATCGGACTCGCCGAAACCCTTGCTATCGGGGTCGCCGTCGGCGCTGTTGCGGCCTACTCTTTTACCTACCTGCTCAGCCCCAACCGGACCCCCGAGCACCTGCATAGTGCCCTAGCCATCGCGTTTGTGATCGGTGCGTTCACCGTTTCCAATTATTTCCAGGAGGAATCCGGCCTGCTCACGGTCACCATCATGGGCGTGATCGTCGCCAACCAGCGCTCTATAGACGTGCGCGAGCTGATCGCCTTCAAAGAGAACCTCGTCGTTCTTCTTTTATCCATGCTATTTGTTCTTCTGGCCGCGCGCCTTGAGCGCGAGCAGATCGAGTTGCTCGGATGGGGAAGCGTAGCCTTCGTGGCGGTGTTGATTCTCGCCGTGCGCCCCATATCCATATTCGCGTCTACGGCCACCTCTTCGCTAACTTTCAGAGAGCGAACTTTCCTGGCCTTCATGGCCCCTCGCGGAATCGTCGCGGCCGCGGTGGCATCCGTATTCGCATTGAAAATGGCCGGAGCCGAAGAGCCCCTGCCTCAGGCCGATCGCCTCGTCCCGGTCACCTTCCTGGTGATCGCCGTCACCGTCACGTTCTACGGCCTCACGGCTCGCGCGCTGGCCCGCAGTCTAGGCCTCGCGCAAACGGACCGCCAGGGACTCATCATCGCCGGGGCTCATCCGCTCGCCCGCAAGATCGCCCGCGCCCTGCACGAGGAGGGATTCAGTATCCTTCTCATCGACATCAACCGGCGCTACGTCCACGCGGCGCGCCTCGAAGGGCTTGACGCCTGCTATGGAGACGCTCTTTCCGAGAGCCTCGTCGAAGAGCTGGACCTTAGCGAAATTGGCAAACTGCTTGCACTCACGGCCAACGATTACGTGAATTCCCTGGCCGCCCTGCATTTCTCCGCCGTCCTGGGCGAACGCGACGTCTACCAGCTCGCACCCGATATGCGCGATCTCCCTGGCACCGAACGGGAACAATTGCCAGCACGGCTTCGCGGACATACCCTCTTCGGAGACCAATGGACTCACGCCGAACTCGTCAAGCGTTCAAGGCAAGGGGCGACAGTCAAGAAGACAAAACTTACCGACGAGTTCGACTACGACCAGTATCTTGAGCAATACGGCGACAACATCGTGCCTATGTTCGTCATAGAGGAGGGCCACAAGGTCCTCGTGCGCACCCAAGATGACGAGTTTGCGCCCCGCCCGGGACAGAAGATTGTCGGGCTTGTCAATTCAGATACGCAGTAGAACGTTGCGATGCAAGAAAAGCGCTGGGTCACGTGCCCGTACTGCTGGCAGCGGCTCTCTATCCTTGTCGATTGGTCAGGCGGCAGCCAGAGGCTGATCCAAGACTGCGAAGTCTGCTGCAACCCCATCGAGATGGCCTACGGAATCGAGGGGTCCGAAACCATCTGGTTCGAAGCCGAGAGTGCCCAATAGGCCCGAACGAGAGTAGCTCGTTTGTCGAGGTCGCGGCGGAAGTGCCGTGCCTGGTTCTTCCTATGCTTTCACCCAGCCCTTGGATCGCTCTACGGCTTTCTTCCAACCGGCGTACGCGGCTTTGCGCGCGGCGGGCTTCATGGATGGTCTATATTCGGTGTCGAGCGCCCAGTTGCTTGTGACGTCGCCCATGTTTTCCCAGAAGCCTGTGGCGAGGCCCGCGAGGTAGGCTGCGCCGAGCGCGGTTGTTTCGGGGACCACCGGGCGCTGGACTTTCACGCCGAGGATGTCTGACTGGTATTGCATGAGTGCGCCGTTGAGCGACGCGCCGCCATCGACCTTGAGTAGCTTGAGCTTCACCCCTGAATCGGCCTCCATGGCTTCGAGCAAGTCGCGGGATTGATAGCACATGGATTCGAGGGTCGCGCGGGCGATGTGGCCGCCCGTCGTGCCGCGTTCTATGCCGACGATGGTTCCCCGCGCGTAGGGGTCCCAGTGGGGGGTTCCGAGCCCGACAAATGCCGGTACGAAGTACACGCCGCCGTTGTCCTCTTCCGAGAGGGCCAGTTTTTCGATGGCGGGCGCGGTCTTGATGAGCTTGAGTCCGTCGCGGAGCCATTGGACGGCGGCGCCCGCGACGAAAACGGAGCCTTCGAGGCAGTAGGTGACCTTGCTGTCGAGCCCCCAGCCGATGGTGGTGAGGAGGCCGTTCTTTGAGGCGACGGCTTTGGCACCCGTGTTCATGAGCATGAAACAGCCTGTGCCGTAGGTGTTCTTGACCATGCCCGGCTTGAAGCAGCCTTGTCCGAAGGTGGCGGCTTGCTGGTCGCCCGCGATTCCGGCGATGGGTATGGTTGCGCCGAATAGTTTCGGGTCGGTTTCGCCGAAGATTCCGCTCGAGGGTTTGACTTCCGGAAGCATGGCCTTTGGGATGTCGAGTATCTTGAGAAGTTGCGCGTCCCATTTTAGAGTGTGGATGTTGAAGATGAGAGTGCGGCTGGCGTTGCTGTAGTCGGTGGCGTGGACTTTGCCGCCGGTGAGCCGCCAGAGGAGGTACGTATCGATGGTGCCGGCCAGGATTTC
>CAYNZS010000137.1:0-10655 GCA_964401695.1 uncultured Nitrospirales bacterium | reverse complement strand
AGGCTTCATGCCCACACTATACCACCGTAGGCATGATAAATTAAAACGCTCTAGGCCAAGCTGTGAGCGGAACGGGGCGAGCTCGACGAGGCCGCGTCCTGCTTCGAGCGCGTGGTCGAGGCGGACAGGAAAATCTACGGTGACGACGGCGACCGTATTGGCCAAGAGCTTGACCCGCTATGGCCATGTGTTGACGGAGTTGGGTCAGCACCGCAGAGCGCAAAACGTCCTCGACAACGCCCTAGCCATCGAGGAAAAGACCTATGGCAGAGGCCACAAGAATGTTGCCATCGTGCTGGACCACATGGGCGCCTCCTCCTCAAGCGCGGCCTGCTGGGTGGCGCGTTGGGGAATTTTGAGCTGGTTCCCGAAATATTCACGGACGGGCTGGGCGACGACCATCCGATGACCCGCGAGGCGCGGGAGAGTCTCGAAAGCTTGGACACCTGACCCGCATCGCTCGCCAAATTTCCGTCGTTGCCTAAGTTCGCTTCCAGCGCGGGGTGCCGCTTTCGCGGCGGAGGTAGGCCAGGCTGACGATATAGCGTAGGCACCATCGTTGCGCGTCGTCGATGAAGGTGAAGAAGAGCGGCACGATCATCCCTACTGCCACGCCGAGGATGCCCCGGATCCAGAAAGAATGACCGTCTCGACGAGGAATTGGGTGACGATGTCGCGCTGCTTCGTGTTGGCCTGAAGGGCTGGGAGATGGCGAAAGAGGGACGGCCTACGACGAATCTTGTCTTCCTGATTGACGTTTCCGGCTCGATGCGTCCGGCGAACAAGCTGCCCTTGCTCAAACAGGGGCTCGCCATACTCGCGCGTCAGATGCGCGAAGAAGACCGCGTGGCGATGGTCGTTTAGGCCGGAAACTCGGGCCTCGTGCTTCCCTCGACCCCGGGCAACCAGCAGAGCGCGATTCTCGGTGCTCTCGAACGGCTCAACGCTGGCGGGTCGACGAACGGCGGCGCGGGAATCGAGTTGGCCTACAACACCGCCGTCCAGAATTACATTCCCGGCGGCGTGAACCAGGTCGTGCTGGCTACGGACGGGGATTTCAACGTCGGCATCACGGACCGCAACGCGTTGGTAGGCTTGATCGAGGCGAAGGCGCAGAGCGGCGTGTCCCTAAGCGTCCTGGGCTTCGGCATGGGAAATTTGCAGGACGACAACCTCGAGGACCTCGCGAACAAGGGCAACGGCAACTACGCCTACATCGACACGCTGCGCGAGGCGCGGAAGGTGTTGGTCGAGGAGATGGCCGGTATGCTTGTGACCATCGCGAAGGACTTCAAGATCCAAGTCGAGTTCAATCCGGCGCAGGTGAAGGCCTACCGGCTTGTCGGTTATGAGAACCGGCTGCTGGCCGCGCGCGATTTCAATGACGACACGAAGGACGCCGGCGAAATCTGCGCGGGGCATACGATCACGGCGCTGTACGAAATCGTGACGAAGGACGGCGTCTTCCCGGCGGCGGGTGTGGACGCGTTGCGGTACCAGACTCAGGAGCCAGCGAAAGCCGAGATCATCGAAGACCAAGGAGACGGCGAACTGCTTACCGTCAAGCTGCGCTACAAGCAACCGGACGGCGCGACGAGCAAGCTGCTCGAGTTCCCGGCCATAGACGAAGGCGCGGTGATGGGCCAGGCCTCGACGGACTTCCGGTTCGCGGCGAGCGTGGCCGGATTCGGGATGCTCCTGCGCAACGGCACTTCGAACGTACAAGGCCTGAACTTTGAGGCGGTCCGAAGCCTCGCGCAGTCCGGCCTCGGCAAAGACCGCAACGGCTACCACGCTGAATTTCGCAGCTTCGTGGATCGGGCCCGGCAGTTAGTCGCGCCGCAACAGTATTTTTCGAACACCGTAACGCTCAGAGGGATCTCCATCCAGAGTGGAGGCCCCATCGTCCACTGGCAAACACCGCAGGGCGAGTTCCGGCTCGGTCAGGGCACACAAGGCGGCGGGTATCAGATACTGAATATTGATGCCAACGCGGGTTGCGTCGATATCTATAATGTAGGCACCGGCCAACAGTCGCGCATTTGCGTCTAACGATTCTGCAGAGGATTGGCGCGTAGGCGTCCTTCCCCCGGTTCCACCGCGAGTGGTGCCGGGGGAATTCTCTTCTTGGCATGTTGCGGGTTAGCCCGGATTCAGACAGGATGTTGTGTTGCGCTTCTTCTCGCTCTCTTTGGCCTCAGACTTTCTTACCCCAATTCCCCGCGTAACGGGTGCTGACTCGCAACGCCGGCTCTTGCTACCGACGTCAATTGTGTTTTATTCTGTTATCATGTCAAGAAGGGGAGCGCCGGAACGGCAGGGCCGGTGGTTTAACGATAAGTTAGGGATTGGAATGTTGAGACGATTTATATTGGTAGCAGCATGTGTGTGCACCCTCGTTGCGGCCCCGGTTTGGAGCCAAGGCGGGCTGGCCGAGGGCCGCGAAGCCTTCGAGACCTATCTTGAAGCCACGAATGCCTACACTGAAGCCATTGGCGCCGGAGACGCCGAGGCCGCGCGCGAACATGTCGAAACGGCCAAAGTGGCGCTCACCCAAGCGCGGCGTTTTCTTGAACTGGGACGCGCAGACCGTTCGGACGACGTGGAGACTCTGGCTAGCTACGCGGCGGTGCTCGGGTTGACGAAGGATTTCGATCTGGCGACGAAAGTTTACAGGCGCCTCTCGGAGCGGACTCCGGCCGACGCGGCCGTTTGGCTCAATCTGGGGAAGTCACTTTCGGCAATGGGCGAATCGAAGGAGGCCGTCGGCGCGTTCGGCCAGTGTATCGAGTTGAGCGGCGGCGGCGATCAGGAGGCTCAGGCCCGGATCGAATTGGGTGACTTGTATTTGGAGCGCGGGGCGCACATGTTGGCTGAAGAACAGTACCTTGCGGCCCTGGAAGCCTCGGGCGAATCTATCATGGCAAAGATCGCCTTGGCGGCTTTGGACGCCCGCTTGGGCATGGCCGTGGAAGCGAATAAGAAGCTGGAGGAGTTGGGGGATCTTGGAACGCTATACGGGGCGCCGATCCAGTTGCGCGTCTCGAATGCGCTGAAGGATTTTGACGAGGCGCGCCTGTGGGTGCCGGATGACGCGGAAAACCACCTAGCCTACGCAAAACTTCTAACGCGCGCCGGACGGGCAGCGGAGGCGATTGCGCCGCTCAGGCGGTCGCTTGCGCTCGATGGCCAGAACTATGTGGGCTGGAATCTTCTTGGTTCCCTGTACGGCCAAATCGGCGATACGCAGGGAGCGCAGAATGCCTTCGTGCGGTCGCTGGAAGTCAACGCCGACCAACCGCGGACGTACGAAGCGCTGGAATCGTTGGGCGGGACTGCGCGCTAGCCCAGCCTATAGGTCGTACCCTACTTCGCCGTGGTCGGTGATGTTCAGGCCCTCGAATTCTTCTTCTTCGCTGACGCGCTCGGCGTGAAACACAGGCCTAAAAAACCACGCGCACGAGTGACAGAACGAGAAAACGTTTGGCCACGACACTTCCCTCCCAGCTTTGTTTGCCCCGATACACGAGCTGAACTTCACTACCATCCCAAATCGGCGCGCCCGATAGGTTTTCGAGAGAAGTGTGCGGTACAGCGAATCAGCGCCACGAACTCTCTTGCTCAAAGGAGGCGACACTCTACCAGAACTCCGGATGCGACGCGAATCTTGACTTGGGGCGCGCATTTGTTGCGAAGTGTGACGATGGTTTTTGTTGACGGCGCGTATCGCTGATAAGCTATAGGGCGATGGGTGCTTGGGAAAGGGCAGGACCGTGGAAAATACCGATTTGGTACGCGTACGCGATGCCGTCGCGCAGGGGTGGGACTTGCCCGCCGCTCCCGGTGGGGTCCCGGAAAGCCGTGCGGCTATACTCGAGGCCCTGGCCCAGCGTGTGCGCCATCTTCTGGACCATGACTTCAATCGGCTGTTGTCGGCGATGTACCTGCTCGACGTTTCGGAGGAACGGTTTAGGAATGCCTTGGCGCATGGCGACCGCGACACGGCTTCGGCGACGTTGGCTGAGATCATCCTGGAGCGCGAAATCGAGAAGATGGAGTCGCGCGAACGTTTTTCGCGCGGTGCCCCTGGGGGATGAAGGGCTGACCCAAAGTATTTATGGGTTTGGAGTACTGTGGCTCTACCTCAGTTTGGCGAGGCCTCGTTTGCGGTGAACAGGGTGGCGCCGTCGACATAACACACTACCGGCTTGTCGCGCGCGCCCAAGCTGATTGCGAAGTGCAAGAACGTGGCGTCTTCCGGGACCGTTGCGGTGACTTCCAACAATTGCCATTGAAACTTCCGTGTGGGTTTCGCGGCGCGGTAATTCGACCAGCCGTATATAATTGCCACGGATGTCTCTTCTGGCGCGGCGGAGTAAACCCAGGCGGCGAAGGTCACTTCTTTTCCCTTCAATTCCGCCAGCGACGGCGCAGTCAACGTTCTCGGCGCGGTCGTTCGTTTGGTTTGACCGGTAAGCTTGACGCTTTGTTGACCAAATTTTCGATACGCTTCCTTCGGCGCGGCGATGGGCGCATAGAGGAGGCTGCCCCACTCGAGCGGGAACGGAGTTGCCAACCAAGCTATGAATCAACCTGTCCAGCGCCCAAGACAGGCTTGAGAACGGGCCTATCGTTGCTCCGCTGTCCGTTTCGGCAAACCCGTGCCGTTTGCAGACCAGCGCGAGGCCGGCCTGTGTCCAGCGGTAATAGTCGACGGGGTCGGGGTGAAAGGTTTGCAGGAATGGGACTTTAACGTGAATCGTGCCGCCGGGTTTGAGAACGCGGCGGATCTCCTCCAGCACCGCCTCAGGGCGTTTCACATGTTCGAGGAGCGAGGTGCATAGAACACAATCGAAGGTATTCGATGCCAGCGCGATCTCGTGGACATCGCTACACACCGACGTGTTCGTGGCGACGTACTTATCTATGGTCACCGTGGTTGGGGTCGTCTTGCGTCCGCCCGCACCCACATCGCACACTAGCGCATCCCCGGGCAGCCTCTCTAAGGTACGCTCCATCTGCGGATTCGATTTCCAACCGAAAATCGGAATGAATCGCCGGTATCCTCTACGTATTCCAGCCCAGCCCATGCTATCGGATGCTTATTCTTCCATGGTTCTTTTGTCGAATACATAGAAGATTCGCCGAACATCGTCCCTCAGCATATCATGGAGTCGCAGGAAGTATTTACGCAGATCGGGGTCCATGTTGCCGTCGATCGTCTTGTGGTTCGCGAAAGACATGATGAGATCGTATTCTTCGCTGGACTCAAACTCGAGGAAGTCCATCTGATGAAACGCAATGTTTCCAATGTCGAGAAACTCGCTGACGTCTTTTCCTATGGCCACTCGTTCCGTTGGTCTTTCAGGTGCCAGCGCATGCGGCGGTGCAGGGGAAGGAGAGAGGGATTGCGCAAGGGAATGACGAGCCGATCCTTGGAGCGCCGCTTCATCGTTTGCCAGCCGTCTTGCGACAAGTACTTTTCGAGTCCGAATCGTTTGTAGAGCGTGTATACGAAGGTGCCACGCAGTCTGCTTCTGATGCCCATGACTTCTAGAGGATTCTCCGCCCGGCTTCCTTGCGCACATGAAATGCGTCCACCGCTTCGCCGCGGAATGCGCAGAAGAGGTAACAATAACACGTCTTGCAATCACCCCACAAAGAGGGCGCTGTTTCGATTCTACTGCGGAAAGCGATCCTCGATACCCCGGCAAGGCACGGCCCCCTATGCGAACAACCGCTCGAAAATCCAGAACTCTTGAAACAGCGAATATGTATATAATTGGTGAGCGTTCAGGCCATTCTTGCCCAGAAAGAACGCTAGAAACGGAGCAAGAAAGGGACGTTCGGCGGGTCGGTGGAGAGGCGCGCCGCTGGACTTGCAGACCAACTCCCACCCTTATTGGCGACCGGAATCACGCGCCACGAAAATCCGCAAGAATGAACTCTGGCCGAAAAATAGTCCACATCGATATGGACGCTTTCTACGCATCCGTCGAGCAGCGGGATAATCCCGAGTTGCGCGGCAAGCCGGTCGTTGTCGGAGGCGATCCCGGAAAGCGCGGCGTCGTTTCCACGGCCAGCTACGAAGCCCGCGCCTTCGGTATTCATTCCGCGATGGCCGCTTCGACGGCGAAGCGCCACTGTCCGTACGCGATATTCGTACGGCCGCGCATGGAGGCGTACGTCCGGGTATCGCGCGAGGTTATGGAAATCCTGCGGTCCTACACCGATCTCGTGGAGCCGGTGTCCATCGACGAGGCCTATCTCGACGTGACTGAGAACAAGAAGGGGATCGAATTCGCCTCGCAAATTGCCCGCGAAGTGCGCGAGGAAATTCGTACGCGCACACAACTGACGGCGTCGGCGGGAGTTGGCCCCAACAAGTTTATCGCGAAGATCGTGTCGGGCATGGACAAGCCCGACGGCCTGACTGTCGTAAGGCCTGAGGAGGTGGACGAACTCCTCAAGGGCTTGCCCGTCCGCAAGGTGCCGGGCATTGGCAAGGTGACGAACCAAAAGATGGAGACGCTCGGAATCCGTACCGTCGGCGACCTTCGCGAGAAACCGGAAGACGAACTCGCTGCTATCTTCGGCAAGGCGGGAAGGTGGTATTACGCCCTATCCAGGGGCGAAGACGATCGTGAAATAAAGACTTCGGGCGTGCGGAAATCCATCAGCGCGGAACGCACCTTCGCCGAAGACGTCAGTGATCTGAATAATATGAAAGACGCGCTCCGCCGTATTGCCCGCGATGTCGAAAACAGAATGGCCAAATCCGGCGCGAAGGGCAGGACGATTACGCTCAAGATAACCTACGCGGACTTCACGAAGAACACGCGTAGCGAAACTCAGCGGGAATTCATCGCTGACGAGAAGACCCTCTACGAAACGGCCGCGCGGCTCCTGGCCCATAGCGGCGCAATCGATAGCTCCGTCCGGTTGTTGGGCATCGGAGTATCCAATCTGGACAACCGGCCCGAACCCATCCAGACCCCCTCTGCGCAGATGACCTTTCCGTTTTACTGATCGATTGCTGGGCTGCTGCGGATGCCGGACCGCGACTATCGGAGGAAGGGCCAACGATATCGCTCGCTTGCGCCAACGGATACGGCTACCCTGTACATCGCGGCGGCCCCATGTTCTGTGCGCACACCATCGGCGAGAATTCGGTACTCTCAAGCGCTCTACAGTTTCCACGAAAAAAGGGGGGGGTGGGACCTGATCCCGAAAGGGGGTTATCGAAGGTCGATACTTCTTCCGGTCACCTAGAAAGCAATCGGGGCATGGGTGGCATCGGTAATGGCGGAGAGTGAGGGATTCGAACCCTCGGTACGGTTTAATCCGCACAATGCCTTAGCAGGGCACCACCTTCAGCCACTCGGTCAACTCTCCGCAGAGGGGTATATACGCTACCATGAATGCCGGATTCCGTGCAACAGTGGCAGCGCCCCCGGCAGTGTTCACAGGGGCCTTGCCCGTTTCCCGCAACGTCTCGAGCGCGGCGTAAGCCGCTTGGCGCCGTCCAGTGTTAGGCTTCTTCGCCGCCCGCGCTCTTCATCGGCGGGGCGCAGTCACGATAAACGCGGCCTTGTTCGTTGTGGAGAATCCAGCGGTTGAGCTGACGTTGACTGCCGAGTAGCACAGTCTATATGTGATCCCGGCTACCTTTACGGGGACATATGCGTTCCTCTCGAGTTCGAGCGTCTGGGTGCCCTCATTCGAGCGGACCTCTACCACGAGGCTGTCGTCGTTTCCCTGTATGAGCGAGACCTCGAAGAGGGTCGGCCCACCTTCCTCATGAACTGGAAACTTGTGCCCTATTCCAGCACGCGCCTTTAGCGACAACTTCCTATTCGGAGAAGAAGGATCCGGCTTGAGCGGACTCCAGGCGGCGCTATTCATCGACTCCATGGCCGTGTGAGGTTCGGCTCCCGGTGTGAATCGGAGCCGCGTCGCGCTCGGCTCGTTGGTATCGTGCGTAGCGCAACCGCAAAGCAGCAACCCGAACGCGACACCGAACAATTTCCGCATAGCAACTCTTCCTTCTTCCGAGCCCAACGTTTCCTCGTTTGCGATCACCCAGTCACCAGGGCGCCACCTGCTCCATGTCCCAGGCCTTGACGACCGTCGCCTTCGAGCCCGCGCGCCTGGAGAACAACTTCGCCTGTTTGCTGTCTTCTCTTGAGGGGTAGATTCGCTGGGTGATGCATTGCCGGCCGTTGGCAAAAACTTCGAGCACGGACTTGTCGATGAAGATCCTCAGTTTCAACAGCTCACCGGCTTCGAGCTCGAACGGAGCTTCCTGGGTAACGGCGCTCTCTTCCGGAAGACCCGCACAGCCATAGAAGCCTCGGTATGACACGTCCTTGGCCAGCGTCGCCTTGCCAAAATCGATCCGGAGCCTCTTCTTCTCCGCGTCGTACGCAATCCGAGTCTCTTCTGAGGCATCCGGAGCGCATCTTACTTTCACACCGATTTCCGCCCCCTTGCCGGGATTCAACTCAACGGCCAACTCCATTGTATCGCCGGCCATATTCTTGAGCGTCACTTCCCGATCCGCGGGAATACTGATGTTCTTCTCTTCTCGTGGATTGTATCGCAGTCGTTCGAGCTCTGGCGCGGGCTCGATACCCAGAGTTCCTTTGCTGGTCAATGACATAATCCGGGGCAGACTGACCACGGACTCCCAGGCACGCCGGTCGTTCTTTCCCGGAACATGGGGTACGTGTCCCGACAGGGATTCCCCCCCACTGCGCGATTCGCCGATCCAGCCGAAAAAGATATTCCTTCCTCGATCGTCCACCAGGCATTCAGGCCCGGAGAGTTGACCGCCCAGCCAGCTCATACGGCCGTGCCGCTCGGGAAAGAAATGCTCGTCTGCGTACTTCCCCAGGTAGTAATGCGTTGTGTTCTTGTACGGCTGATGACAGTGCATCAACAGCATCCAGGTGTCGCTGTCACCCATCCGGTAGAAATCGGGGCACGCAGCATCTTCTCTGATGTCCGTCCATTTCCGCTCGGACTTATAGAACGGACCCCGGTATTCCCAGTCAACAAGATCGGTGGAGGTGAACAGGCTGGTACAATCGCCTTCATACCCGGGCCGCCTGTTCTTATTGCCAACCAACGCGTGGTATTTCCCATTCTCATACCAGCCAGCCGGATCGAAAACCACGAACTCATCCCCTGCCTTGTGCATGGGAATAACCGGGTTCTGCGGCAATTCCTTCCATTCGATCAGTTCATCATCCTGGGCGACCGAAATACAAGCCCCCCGACCCGGCGCATGGTAGATCAACATGGGTTCGGGCGCATTCTTGATGGCGCCCCCACTGATGGTCCCCGGCCTGAGCACGGGTGGATGATAGATCCAGTGTATGAGGTCTCTGGAGGAAACATGATCCCAGACAGGCGCCCACCTGATCTTGCCCTGCCCGCCAGGCCCAGGAATAGGCGTCCGGCCCAGGTAGAAGAGGTGATAGCGCCCCTTCCAGAAAAGCGCGCCATTCACATCGTTAAAGAAGCCCTCCGGCGGCATGTGATGGTAGCGCGGCCGAAGCCGATCCTTCCAGAGCGACTCCCGCAGGCTGCGCGCGCTCGAGATCAGTTCTTTAACACTCGGATTCTGCTCATCCACGGCCCCCGCCGCCGCTGCTGCTGGGGAAGCGATGGGAAGCCCTCCCAAGAACGCGGTCCCGGCGGTAAGCTTCATGAGTTCTCGTCTGTTCATGGCCGCCTCCTTTTGCCGAACGATTGGCGCGCCGGCGGCGAAGTCCGCTGTATGCGCTGGTTAGCCACATCAATTTTGTTACTCAGATCGGGCCAAATCCTAAATACGCCTTTTATGTAATTCCCTTTGTTGTTCAAGTTGTTTGAGTTCCTCCTTCAACTCGTACGCACGTTGACGGGATACGGCGCGAAGCCGCTCCAGATAATGGCGTGTGAAAGCATCGCTACCGGTTTCGTGAGATAAATACACCGCATGGACCAGGTTAAACGCAAGCCGACCGCTGTCATCGTCTTCGCAGGCCAATTCCAACAGGCGGGCCGCCCTCTGCGTGTCAACTTCGAGCCAGGCAAGATGATTCAATGCCCACTTTCGTTCATGGGGTAGTTTCGAGGAATCCAGGACTCGCCACCAATGGCGCTCGGCCGCTTCCCATTCGCCAAGACGCATCATCTTGTACGCTCGGGCACGGGCTGCCAAGCAATCCCAGTTCCACTCAGCCGGGTGCAGGCTTCTAGGCACGAGTCCGATGATGCCGTCAGCGACCATCCATGCGCCGCCTGGAGCTTCCTCAGTGACCTATCTGACCAACGCTTGGCTTTGAACCGGAAGGCGCGCATTTCAGAGGATGGGGCGCGTTGAAAACGAGAGGGGATCGCAGATGGCAGCAATTTCTTGCTGACTACGGCATCATTCATCTGGCTGACATCAGATTGGTGAAGCGCCTCATCCCTGGCGGGCAAGCCGAATCGCTTGGCCACTTCATCCAAATCGTGGAGCCATATAGGTTCGTGCTGAGCAAGTTGATCTTCCCTGGGCGTTACGGCCAGGCTCACGAGAAGTGCCAAGCCCATGTGAGATGGGAGTGCGTCTACCATGTGGTGATTGTACCAAAGTATCGCCGTAAGGAGTTTTACGGGAAGTT
>CAYNZS010000136.1:0-10907 GCA_964401695.1 uncultured Nitrospirales bacterium | reverse complement strand
TGAGGGGAGGAGCGAGCCTACCGCCGCCACGACGGACCGGATTTGGCACCCTTAGCCCCATGCTCGTCGAGTTCAGCCTTCAACACGTCCACGCTCAACTCGTTTCGAATCCCAAAACGAGTCAGCGAAAAATCATACTTCAGCGGATCGCCGGGACTTATCTGCTGGAACGCGCGCGTCACATCCAGCGCGGCCGCCAAGTTCGGCTGCTTGCGGCGAGTGAGACGCAAGGCTCTCGCGGCGCGGTGCATGTGCGTGTCCAGCGGAACAATCAGGTGGGCCGGATCGACGCAGTCCCAGCAGCCAGGATCTACGTCGTCGTCGCGAACCATCCAGCGAAGGTAGAGGTGAATCCGCTTGCATGCGCTGTTCTTGGACGGGTCTGGCAGGAGACTGTTCGCTCCGCCCAGCGCGGCCACGAAGCCTGCCAATCCCGCGATCGTGTTGCCGGTAGCGGTGTCATGGTGCCGCGCGAAGCAGTTCTCGAGCGAACCATGCGTTTGGAGCGCGGCCTGAATCCCCGCGAGCAACGCGGCCAATTCCGCCGCCGTTGTCCAGCGATGCTTGAAACCCTTGAATTCGCCACGAAGCACAGCCGGACGGATTGTGGAAAGCGTTTCATATGGGGACGGCCCTAAAGGCTTGAGTGCACGTTCCACGTTCTGAAGAATTTGAGTCACCCGGCCGTAGGCCAACGAGGCAGCAATCAGCCCGGCGATTTCCCGGTCTCGTTTGTCCGAGTAGCGATAGACCACCTCCAGCGGATCGGGGTGGACGAATTCGCGCCGGTTGTAGCGACGGTAGATGCCGTCAAGGACCTCGGCCATCTCAGCGCGTTTCATCAACTGGCTTCCCGCATTTGTTCGACCAATGGCAGATCCTGCCGCTCAATTCGCTTATGGATGGATCCGGCATTGTTCAACCTTCATTGATTCTTCACCGCGGGGACGCGGTGAATATCGGCCACGGCAGGCATCGGTTCACGCAGGGGCAAGTCCTACGCTCAGACCGAATTCATTTTCTCCGAGAACTTCCGGCACCACGCTCGTGAGATTCATTCGAGCGCAATACGAGATGTCTTCACCGAGACCGACGGCTTTCAATTTATCCGCGTGGGGAGCCGTTTCGAAAAGCTTGGCGACGCCGTCCAGTTCAATCATATGCTTCCATTCGCGGTAGTTGCGGGCGCCTTCCCCGATATCCGCGCCGATCGTGAGCGCGATGGCAACGGCGGCCACCCAATCTTCCTGAGCGTCAAACTCTGGATCGCCCGCCAGTCCGGCCGGAATCAAGACGACATCCCTTTCATGCGCGCTCGCGGCGCGCGCGGTCGCGATGGCGTTCAGCGTCGTTCCCATGTAGACCGCCGGCGCGCCGTGAGCCTCCAAGAGACGGCCTGTGCCGGTCGTTGTCGTGAAGATGACGCGGCGGCCTTTGGCGCGTTCCGCGTCGCGCGGGCTGTTCCCGAAATCGAAGCCTTCCGGAGGAAAGCCGCCCCGTTCTCCGAATAGCAGCGCGCCGGGCATGGCCTCTTTCGCCTCGAACGCGCCGGCCACATCGCGAACCATCTGCAGGTCGACGGCCCCGGAATGAAGTAACATGACGGCCGTGGCGCTCGCGCGCAAGGCATCGACAACGACCGCGACGCAATCGTTCTCGCGCGCGTAGATGCAGCCTTCTTCGCCTTCCATGAGATGCCATGTCATAACAGGTCCTTACGCCCAACCCATCAGACGAAGCCTATCTTTCCTTTGGCAGGCTGGTCGAGACCGCCTTCAATGACGTATTGAAGAATTCGGGCAATTTGGCCGGTATTCTCGGCGATTGCCAGAGCCGCCGCATCCACTTCCTTGAGGGCATGATTGAGGTCGGGGCTGTGCAGCGTAACGATGGGCTTTCCCAGGGCAGCCGCGCAACCCGCGTCGAAGGCCGCGTTCCACTGCTTGTACTTGTCCCCGAAGCGGACGACCACAACATCGGCCTTCTCGATGAGAGAACGAGTTCGGATGGCGTTCAGCTTCGCACCCTTCTGGTCTTTCCAGAAATCGTCGTCTTCCTCGCCGAGAATAGAGACGCCGCAATCGTCGCTTGCGCCGTGGTCCGTCACCGGCCCGGAAAAAGTCACGGCAAGTCCCGCGCGCTCCACCGCTTCGACGAGGCGCTCGCGCCAATCGCTATGGATTTCTCCCGAAAGGTACACATTCCATTTCGTGTCGCTCATCGATCCGCTCCGAGAGTTCTCGGCCATTGGCATCAGGCGCTTTTCGGTTTGTCCGGTAGACGTACAATTCCTCCTTGCCCGGAGAAAATCATCAGCATTGACCCCAAAGAATTCCGCAAGCCAAATGGCCCGCGTCGCGCCGATGTGATCGCGTTCATTTTCGAGGTTGCTGATTTCACCGGGGGTTCGGTTTAGCTTTTCAGCTAACGCCGTTTGAGTTTTGAATCCGGCACGTTCCCGGAGTGCCGCGAGAAGTGCCCCTGGCCTAAGCTTCTTTTCGCCAGATGTGAGACGCATCAATTTTCCTCAATACGATTTCCAATAATCATTGTGAAAACAATAGCACGGAGGGAAGGGGAAATCAACCCCTTTATTTGGCGCGGTCCCTGCGGGCCTTCAATTCCTTGCGAATAGTAGCCACACAGCCTTCTTGGCCAACGTTGGGCTGGCCCTTGAAGACTCGATGTTTCCGGCCCTTGCGTTCAACGGACTTGGTAGACTGGAAGGTATTCACTTTCAATTCTTGCATTAATGTCCCGGACTTTTTATATCAAACGCTTGCCCGTAGGTCTGAACGCCCATCCCGAATATCGCCAAAAGAGACATTGCCGTCCCTTGGGTTAGGCCCCCTTCACCCATGATACTTTCGCTAACATCATTTACCGATATGGGTATAAGCAACGCCTTAGCTTGCTTCGCGAACGTGACCGGTTCCCCGTGTGAGGGAGGCGACCTCGCCCCGCAACTAGACCATCCGATTTCGCTGCGCCGGTTCCATCCTGAACGGTCGAATGCCGTATAACGCGAAACCGGGCGCGCTGACAGCGAGGTTGAACGGGGCCTGAATAGAACGTATAAGTCAGTTGATACCACTAACTGGCTTGGCAAGATGAAGTTTCCGGGGGCCTAACATGACAGCACGCTTGGATAGGAGTTCGTTTCAAGTCCTAACACTCGCGGCGGCGTTCATTCTCTGCTCGGCGAATCAGGCCTCGACTCAACAAGGCGCGCTCGACGGCGAGTGGCGCAGCTTCGGCGGCGATCCGGGGAACACGAAATACTCTCCCCTCGACCAAATCAACCGCGACAACTTCCAAGACCTTGAGGTCGCGTTTCGGTGGGAGTCGATCTCCACTAAGGTGGCCAAATCGAATCCGCGCATCCGCCCGGGACAGTTCAAGGCCGTTCCCCTCATGATCGACGGTATACTCTATGTGAGCACAGCCATCAGCCAAGTCGCCGCCATCGACGCGGGCACCGGCGAAACCATCTGGGAATATGACCCCAGGACTTACGACCGGCTCCGCCGTCCCGCAAACGCGGGCTGGCAACACCGGGGCGTCGCCTTTTGGGATGACGGGGCGGACGGCCGAATCGTGATGGCCACACACGACCTCAGGCTCATGGCCCTCAACGCAAAAACCGGAGCGCTCTACCCCGACTTCGGCGAGAACGGAATCGTCGATCTGAGCACAAGCCTCGGCAAGCCCGTGACTGGGAGCGCCATTACCCACTCCTCGCCCGTCGCCATCTGCCGCGACACCATCGTCATCGGGCAAGTGGTGAACGATGGCGCGATTGTTCAGGAAGGCCCCCCCGGGCATGTTCGCGGTTTCGATGTGAAGACGGGCAAATTCAAATGGATCTTTCACACCGTAGCCCAGGAGGGCGAGTTCGGAAACGAAACCTGGGAAGACGGCTCGTGGAAGTATACCGGCGCGGCCAACGTGTGGGGACCGATGGCGGTAGACAATGATCTCGGCTATGTCTATCTTTCGACAGCCACGCCCACCAACGACTACTACGGCGGCCACCGGCTCGGCGACGGCCTGTTCGGCGAGAGCATCGTCTGCGTGAACGCCGATACCGGCAAGCGCGTCTGGCACTTCCAGGCGATCCACCATGGCCTGTGGGACTACGACTTCGCCTCCGCGGCAAACCTGATGGACATCACCGTAGACGGCCGCAAGATCAAAGCCCTAGCCCAGGTCAGCAAACAGGCCTTTGCCTATGTGTTCAACCGCGAAACCGGCGAACCCGTCTGGCCCATCGAAGAACGTGAAGTCTCCCCCAGCACCGTGCCCGGAGACCGCCCCTCGAAAACCCAACCCTTCCCAACAAAGCCGCCGCCCTACGACCGCCAGAGCTTCACCGAGGAAGACGTCATGGACTTCACACCCGAGTTGCACGCCGAGGCTCTAGAGATCTTCAAGAACTATACGCCATCTCCCTTCTTCACACCGGCGAAAATCCTCGGAGAAGGCAAGCCCACCATCTTCATGCCCGGCACCGGCGGCAGAACCAATTGGCACGGCGCGGCAGCCGACCCCGAATCGGGACGCCTCTATGTTCCCTCGCAGACGCTGCCAAGTGTATACACCGTCGGCAAACCCGACGCCAGCCGCTCCAACCTGAACTACACACTATTTGAGTACGAGTTCGGCGTCCCCGGCCCTCAAGGCCTACCCCTCGTGAAGCCGCCCTACTCGAGAGTCACCGCTATCGACATAAGCAAAGGCGACCACGCCTGGATGCAACCCCACGGCGATGGCCCTAAGAACCACCCCGCCCTCAAAGGCCTCGACTTGCCACCACTGGGTGACCGGGCTATGAGCGCCCCCCTCCTGACCAAAACCCTCCTCATCGTGAGCAATGGCGGACGCGATCTCGATCGAGGCCAGGCCGCCATCAGCGTATACGACAAGACAACCGGCGAATACCTCGGCGCGATCCCCGTCCCCTTGCGCCCCAACGCAAATCCCATCACCTACATGCATAACGGCAAACAATACATCGCCTACGCAGGGGGCGGCACCGGCCTATCTTGGGGGGCAGAGAACGAAACGAAGCAGAGAACGGGCCTGAAACCCGAGCTCATCGTGCTCACCCTGCCCTATGCCCACCAAGAAGACAGCAGCCCACGTACGGTGGGAAGGACCAGCTGAGGGGTTGGGAAGAAGGAGGTTCGACGGACAAACTCGCTGGGCTGGCCGGCATGTTTTTCGGCAGCGCCGTCGGCGGGTGGATTGGCGGGCAGATTGCCCTGATCTCGATGGTAGTGTTTAGCGCTGTCGGGGCGGCTGCGGGGTTTTACTACGGGCGCAAGATCTTGGGCGATTGAAGGCCGCCTCCGACGGAATTCCGACCGCTGAGCGACTTGATTTGGGCGCACCGTCTTGGCAGTCTTCGTCGCAGCGGCACGCCGGTCGCACGCATTCGAGTCGACAACCGGAGGGAGTAGTTGAATCATGAGCGCCATCGCAGTCGAATTGCCCGGCGAAGTTGAGAGCGCGCGCGACGGCATCCTGGCCTTCGCCAAAAAGGAAGTAATGCCGCGCCACGAGCGAAACAAATTCCTGTTCGAAAACCCTCGAGAACTCTATCGGGAGGATGGCGCGCTTTCGGACGAGGCTGTTGCGCTCGTTCGCGAAGTGCGCGCGGCCGCGGCGAAAGCCGGTTTCTATCAGATGTGCGTCCCAAAAGCCCTCGGCGGAGGGGGGCTGGGACACCTCGCCTATTACGTGGCGTGGGAAGCGCTCTTCCATTCGTGCGGACCCCAAAACTGGCTGATGCTGTACGCGCTGTCGCACTGGGCTTTCGGGCCTAGCCGGCTGCTGGAGAAGATGACGCCCGAGGCCCAAAACCGAATCCTGCCCACCCTCATGGATGGTTCGAAATCCATGTGCTTCGGCCTGACGGAACCCGGCGCCGGCTCGGACTTCAGCATGATTGAGACGCGCGCCGAACGCGATAGCGAAGGCTGGCGCATTACGGGACGAAAAATATTTATCACCAACGCTCCCCTCGCCGATTTCTGTATCCTGCTCGCCGTTACCGATCCCGAACTGGCCCGTGCCCGGCGCGGCGGCGTAAGCCTCTTCGCCCTTCCCACGAACGCGCCCGGTTTTTCGGTCGAACAGATCATTCGCCTGTTTGGCCACATCGGCGGCGACGAGGCGGAACTCGCCCTCGATGGCGTGTACGTCGAGCCGTGGCAGCTCGTGGGCGACTTGAACGACGGCTTCGGCACCGCCCTGTACGGCGTGTCGTTGGGCCGGATCTACAATTCGGCGCGGGCGATAGGCTATGGGCGCTGGGCCATGAAAAAGGCTCTCGACCATGCGAAAGCTCGAAAGGCTTTCGGATCGTCCATCTCGCAATACCAAGGCGTCACGTTCCCCCTTGCCGAAAGCGCCACAGAATTGCATGCCGCCCACCTGATGGGACTGAACGCTGCAACGCTCATCGACCAAGGCCATCTCGCGGTCAAGGAACTCAGCATGACCAAGACCTACTCGGTGAAAGCCGGATATCGCGCCGTCGACCGCGCCATGCAGGCGCATGGCGCCATGGGCCTAAGCAGCGAATTAGGGCTGACCGAAGCCTGGCACGCGCTGCGCATCGTAAATATCGCCGACGGCACCAACGAGATCCTCAATCGAACCATCGCCGGCCGACTCCTAAAGGGCGACACGGATCTCTAGCCCGGATATCTCATCGCTTTTCGTAGCGAGACGGCGGAGAGGGCCTCAGATCAGGCTGTAGCCGCTTCCCGAGCGAGATTCTCCAGGTTCCGAACCGACCCCCTTCGCGTCGTCGATCCAACCAAACTCCTTAAGGACCTGCTGGCTATAGGTAACGCGGCCTGAGACTTTCGCCAACTCTTCGGTAACCAGCAGCAGGGCCGCTTTCGCCATCAGTTCGGGTGGCTCGCCATGTGGATCGTCCGGACCGGTCACCAAATTATGGTAGATCGTTCCGGGCGTCGCCACAACCTGGGACGGCGAGAAACAGGTCACTGAGATTCCGTCGCCGTACACTTCTCGCGCCAAGCCTTGGCTGAAGCGTTCGAGCGCGGCCTTCTCGGCCCCGTAACAGGTGTCGCCGCCGGACGACGGCGTCTTATAAGGGCCGCGGCCGGGCCCGATGGCCGCGCCCGAAGATATGTTCACAATCCAACCGCTCTTGCGAGGGAGCATATCCTTGAGCGCCAGTTGACTGAGGATGAAGGGCGCGTGAAAGTTGACTGCCCAAGATCGCATCCACCGGTTGAGAGGAAAATCCTGTACCGGTATGAAATACGTCAGCGCCGCATTGTTGATCAGAATATCTACCTTGCCATAGGTGTCGATTGCCGTCTGCAGCAACTGCTCGCAGTCCTCTGGAAGAGAAATATTCACCGCGGCCGCGGTCGCTTCCCCGCCTTCTGATTTGATGTCTTGCACCGTCTTGTCCAGGGAGCCTTCAAGCTGATGCTCGCCTTCGTGGAGCGTCCGGGCGGCACAGATCGTCTGGGCGCCTTCCTTGGCGAAGAGCCGCGCTATTTCCGCGCCGATCCCACGGCTGGCTCCGGTTACAATTGCCGATCTTCCATCAAGTTTTCCCATGGCCTATCTCCAATAATTCGTTTTGCGTCCAGGCTAATTCGAACACAAGCCGGATTCGCCTTCCACACATGCGTTCCGCGTCGCCACTGCGTTTCGATCCAAAAGGGAACGCTCCCAATTACCCTGCGTTAGGCGATGTCCTTGATGAGTGCCACCATCACCAGTGGACGGTGCTGAGCGCAGTCCACCGCGCGCATAGCGGCGTAAGAGTTACACTCTGCAACCTTATATGATTTCGGAGGTTGGTTCAAAGTGCCCACAGCGGCTCCATCGTACTCCTCTTCTTCCGGACGCTCCATTTGCGGCGACGGTCTTCTGCGATCGTCCGCATCGCTTGTATTGGAGCGGCCCTGCGTTGCCGTCACGCTCTTCGCGGCGAAAGGGAGAAACAGACGCGGCAAGAAATACCTCAGAAGGAGAAAGCCCGTGGCTTCACACAGCCGGGGCCAGTTCTTGACGAAGCCCGCGGATTGCCTGCTTCAAAGAGATATCGCAACTGCGAAACATCAGGCTGAGAGGAAACGATGACACGCGAGCCATCGTTATGGGCCGACCGTAGTGGGATCGCTCTCACCACGCAAGACGAGAACGGCAGGCAAAGCCACTAGCCCGGATGTTTCACCGCTTTTCTACTGATGGAAATGCAGGCTCTCGTCCAGGTAGGGATCCTTGAGCGGCACGAGCGGCGACCGGCTGAGTGCCTTGGGGATGACGAGTGTTCGCCGTCAGCCAAAGTGGGACACTCGGGCCGGTTTAGCTAAGGTACAGATCGGCGGGTTGCCGAAGTCTATTGGGGTTTGGGATAGTGGCCGTGGGCAGACGAAAGGAGGATCTGTTCATGGCGAAGATCACGACTGCTCGGATCGGACGCCGTGCGCGGCCCACGATCAGTACAAGAAGGTGTACGCGGCCTACATAAAATTCCTCGAAAAGACCAACATCGCCAAACTGGCCAAATCGGCGGACGAGTTGGACCGATAGCAAAGCGCCCACCCTGCGAACGCGCCCGGATAAACCTCAAAAGAATTTCAGGCTTCTTAACGAATAGTATCAATGGCTCAGGGGTCGGCCATGCCGTGTGCCGCGCCGACAGACAGATACGGGCCCAAACGATCGGGCCCGTATCCGTTCGAGTCAGAGCTAAGATACTTTCTCGAGGATGTGGATGCCGCAAGCGCTTCCCAGCCCGATGACGTGGGTAAGGCCAATCTTGGCGTCCTTAACTTGCCGGTCTCCGGCTTCGCCTCTGAGGTGAGTGCTAACTTCATAGATGTTGGCGATGCCCGTAGCGCCGAGGGGATGGCCCTTCGACAACAGTCCACCGGAGCAGTTGACCGGCACACGTCCGCCGAGCGCAACCTCGCCCTCGTCTATCATGCGTCCCGCCTCGCCATCGCCGCAGAGCTCCAGATTCTCGTAGTGGAGCATCTCGGCGGTGGCGAAACAGTCGTGCAGCTCGATGAGGTCAATGTCATCCGGACCGACCCCCGCCATCTCATAGGCGGTCTTGGCCGCGTTCCGGGTACATTCGTTAACATCGGGAATGGCCGCGCTCTTGTCGGTATAGGGATCGCTCGTCAACACCGAAGCGCGGATGCGAACGGCCCGATCCATGCCCAGTTTCTTCGCCTTCTTCTCGGACACAATGACAGCGGCAGCCGATCCGTCTACGTTCACCGAGCACATCAGCTTGGTGTTCGGATAGGAGATCATCTCGGACTCCATGACGGTTTCAAGCGGCGTCTCGATTCGGTACATGGCCTTCGGGTTCATGGTCGAATGGTGGTGGTTCTTGACGGATATCTTGGCGAACTGCTCGAAGGTGGTGCCGTATTTCCGAGTGTGCTCGACGCCCACTTCGGCAAAGACAGACGGCATCGTGCCCGAACCGAGGAGCCCCTCGGTGGGGATGCCTTTCGCCACACCGGCGCCGCCTAGAAGGCCGCGGCCCATCTGCTCGACGCCCACCGCAAGAACGATGTCATAGATACCGGCCTTGACCGACATCCAGGCTTCGCGGAAGGCCGTGGCGCCCGTCGCGCAAGCGTTAGCGCAGTTGACGACCGGAATCCCGGTCTGACCGACCTCTTTGAGGATGCGCTGGCCCACCATTCCGCTAGCCTGGCCCAGGTTGCCACAGTAAAGGGCCTGCATGTCGTGGATGGTCAGGCCGGCATCGTCCATGGCCAACAAGGCCGCCTCGGCCCCGAGATCCGGGACGCTCCGTTCGGGGAAACGCCCGAACTTGATCATATCAACTCCCAGTACGTACGCGTCACTCATGATTTTCTCCGATCACTTTGCAGGTTGAAAAAAATAGCTGATGTAACTATTGCCGTCACTGTCCTTGCGCCCAAGCGCGTCCTGATAAACAATCTCCAAGGGCATATCGAATTCGAGCTTTTCGGGATCGGGCTCAACGTTGATCAAGCAACTCTTGAGCGTGCCGCCGCCCTCAAGATCGGCGACCGCCGAGATGTAGGGCACCTCGATGCCCGGAAATGAGCGATGGACAATGCAGTAAGCGTAGAGTTTGCCTTTGTTAGACAAACGAATGCTTTCCATCGAGTCCCTGCCGCCGCACTTCGCGCAGATCGACCGGCCGCCGGGATACACCGCGCCGCACTTCTGGCACTTGCAGCCCTCCAGATAAGGATCCTCGCCATCTGGAAGCTTCAGATAGGAGACGGCTGGTAATGGCTTCTCTGTGTTCTCTGTCATGGGCAATCCTTCCTTCGGTTTGGAACTGGAGTTTATATGGATACGAGCGCGTCAAGACTGCCCACGCCCTTAGTCACGCAACGCGATGTTGTCAGAATCGACGGACACCGTAACAGCTACATTGGCGACGAGGATCTCGTCCGAACTGTCCCCCAGGTCAGAGGCCTTGTGGCCACGGACCACCATGCCCCCCTCAACCACCTCAATCGCTTTCTGGCCAAAGGGCAGCACCTCAAGCACGACGTCCGTATCGACCTCAGCCGGGCGGGGGCAAGCCACCAGCACCTTCACCTGCATGTCGCTTCTGTCCCGCAACTCGACAAGTTCGATCAGCCCTATCAAGCAAACCCGGGCCACGGCGTCCTTGACGGCCCTGGTGGCGGCCTCGGTCACGTCCTGGCCGTGCTGGTCCACCCCGGTACCCATCTCGATTATAAAACGCTTGCTGGCCACGGGCAATTTCCTTCGGAGATCCGACTCATTATACAGGACGGAACTCGAAGTGAGCAAGGAGCGAGCGAGAAGGCCTCAACGATCCCCAGTTTCATAATCGGCTGACGTAGAAAGGCCGTACGTCG
>CAYNZS010000135.1:0-10969 GCA_964401695.1 uncultured Nitrospirales bacterium | reverse complement strand
AGAAGATTGCCGCAGTCGCTGTCGCTCCCTCGCAAAGACGGTTGAAGGTTCTATTTAGGACAGCAGTGTTTTGGGCACTTTCAAGAGTAGACGCAAGCGCAACGAGGCACGAGCGGCGACGTGTCTGTCTCTCTACTTGCGTCTCGCGGACCAAAGCCCTGTGTTTGCGGGCTTCCGTTGGCCTGAACGCTTACGATATTTTTTGACGCAGAGTGGCGCACCACGAAAATAGCAGCTGTAAGTCATTCTTAATAAATACCTTACAGAAAACAAAAAATCGCTAAAGTTTTCTACAGTTCGTGCCGATATACATCGTAGCGACGGGAAGTAAGAATCTCTGGCAGGGATGCCGGAAGGGAAAAAGGTGCCACTCATGGGGAATATCACAGCATCAATCGCAACGGTTCAATACCCGCCTTTCGTGTCCGCGCACAAGGCGAAGCCGCTACCCCGCGACCTGCGCACGGACCATAAGGGCGACTCGTTTCAGTTGACGGGTTCGGTCTCAAAGGAACGTCCGCTCAATCTGGTACTGGACCGGTCGTACGCGCAGTTGCGGGCCATCGTCGGACAAGCTCGGACCGATCTCGGCATGCCGGAAGGGACCTCGCTAGACCTCTCGCCGGAGGCGACGGCGAACCGCATCGCCGATTCCGCGTTGAGAGCTTTCTACCGCTTCCGGTCGAATCACGATAAACTTGGCGAGGACGAAGCGCGCCAAGCTTTTGTCGATCTCATCGGCGGGCTATCGATCAAGGGATTCAGGAAGCGCGCCAGATTCTTTCTGCTTTCGACACGCTGGCGCCTGAAGTGAGCGAAAAGATCGATACGATTGGCACTCTCGTCCATCAACGTCTCGACGCTTTCCTCACCAACGAGTAGACGCTCTTCACGCTGGGCGGCAGCGCGTCCGAAAGAGTTCGAACGCATAGGCTGCGCGTCCCGGCGCTTGGGCTGGCCAGAGCGTTTGTAATTCCCGCCTCCAATGTGATGAAATACGTCCGCTTCGGAGGAATTCAATGCGCCGTATACAAACAGCCCTACTATCCCTGCTCGCCCTTGCGGCGGGGGCCACACTCGAAGGCTGCGCCGTCTTCCGTACCGCCGGAAAGGTGATCGAGACGGCCGTCGTAACCACCGGCGAAGTCATCAAATCGATCCTGCCGTAGCGCGTACGATCCTGCCGGAACGCCTGACGCGGCGTTCATTCCCCCAACCGCGCCAACGCGCGCCCGCCGATATCCGTGCGGTAATGCGCGCCATCGAAAGCAATCTTCGAGACCGCCTCGTAGGCCTTTGCAATCGCGCCAGGAATATCTGCGCCTAGGGCCGTTACCCCGAGAACGCGCCCCCCGTTCGTGACAAGATCTTCGCCGTCCGATCGGGTACCCGCGTGGAATACCACGACATCGGAGTCGGCTTCCGCGTCTGCGATGCCGGCGATGGCTTTTCCCGTCTCGTAAGACTTGGGATAGCCGCCGGAGGCCATGACCACGGAAACGCAAGCGCCCTCGCAGGTTCCAACAGCGCAATCGCCCAGCGTACCGTCGCAACAGGCCAGCATGACGGGAATGATATCCGGCGTCATGAGGGGCAATACCACTTGCGTTTCGGGATCGCCGAAGCGGCAATTGAATTCGACCACCTTCGGGCCTTCTGCTGTGATCATCAGGCCCGCATACAGCAACCCCGTGTACGGATGTCCATCGGCCGCGAGACCGTCGACGCAGGGCTTGAGAACCTTCGCCTCGATCTCCGCGTAGAGTCCGGGCGTGATCACTGGCGCGGGCGCATAGGTACCCATCCCGCCCGTATTCGGTCCTTGGTCGCCGTCCAGCGCGGGTTTGTGGTCTTGGCTCGCGACGAGTGGCAGGATATCCACGCCGTCAGAGAAAGCGAAAATAGACGCCTCTTCCCCGAACAAACATTCTTCGATAATCACGCGCGCCCCGGCCTCGCCGAAGACGCGCTCGTCCATAATACCGCGAATCGCCGCGACCGCTTCGTCGATGGTTTGAGCGACGGTCACGCCCTTCCCTGCGGCGAGCCCATCGGCTTTGACCACGATAGGGGCGCCTTTCTCATTGACGTAGGCAATCGCTTGCGCGGAATCGTCGAATTCGGCGTAGTCGGACGTTGGGATGGCGCAACGCCGCATCAAGTCCTTGGCGAATGCCTTGCTCCCTTCCAAGCGCGACGCCCCCGCCGTCGGCCCGAACACCTTCAAACCGCGTTCCTGAAAATAGTCCACGATCCCCGCCACGAGGGGATCTTCGGGCCCGACCACCGTCAAATCGATGGCCTCAGTCTCAGCGAAATTCGCGAGTCCCTCGAAATCCGACACGCCCAAATCCACGCACTCCACCAACGGCGCCATTCCCGGATTCCCCGGCGCGCAATATAAGTTCTCGACCAAGGGACTCTGCGCGATCTTCCAGACTAACGCGTGTTCGCGCCCCCCGCTTCCAATCACCAGCACATTCATCAATCAGAATTCCTTCGGCTCATAGCCGCGGAGAAAGTCGCTCAATTCCCGATCATACTGCGCCGTCCTCGCGAAGGCTTCCTGCGCGAGGCGGAACCGGCTCTGGAAGGGGATCTCTCCGTCGTTCGCGCGCAATTCATGGATGATCGACGAGTAGCGTTCCGGATTGACCGCGACCGTCACGTAGCGGTAGTTTTTCGCGGCCGAGCGGATCATCGCCGTACCGCCAATGTCCACCTGATCGACCACTTCCTCGACCGTAATCGCTGGATTACTCGCGATATCGCCGACCGGCCGTAGATTGACCGCGACCAAATCAACCCACTGGCACTCGTAGGCCTGCAACTCGTCCACATGAACTTTGTTATCGCGAATGCCCAGCAGACCCGCGTGGACTTTCGGGTGCAGCGTCTTCACGCGCCCGTTCATCATCTCCCGGACCCCCGTGAAATCGGAGATTTCCCGCGCCTCGACGCCCGCATCGCCCAGTGCGCACAGCGTCCCTTCGGTCGCGATGATCTCCGCGCCAAAGGCCTGGAGCGCCTCTCCCAATTCGACGACGCCGGTCTTATCAAAACAACTCAAGATTGCCCGTTCTATCCTCGCCATACTCCGTCCTCAGGCCCGTTTCTTCCGCCCACGATTCCGTCCCTTAGGTCAAGGTATCGGCAATCATACGCAAACGCCTCGGCGAATTCGAGTGCGAACCCTCCCAAAACCTAATCAATAACCAGCAGCAAAGCTCCTGGCTTAATGAGATGGCAGGATAAATCAAGAGTTCTACCTCCCGATAGATGAAGCGCAATTCAGACGCCGCCGGAGAAGAAGCCCAATACAAACCCCATCGTCATTGCTACAACGGACTCGCTCCGTGGGAAATTGGATTGAGAACGAGAACCGCAAATGGTCATCATGCGCCGCGGCGGCGCAGCGTCCCCAAGATGCCGCGCCGCCGCATTGTTGAATGTTGTCTGGGTTATTCGACCGGTGTGGAGTCTACCGTTGCCACTTGACCCAAGGCGTAGGTGGGTTCACCCAACTCATCCTGTCCGGGCGTAACTTCAAGTTCGTATCCATGCTTCTTCCCGTCCGCGAGGCCGCGCTCCAAGAAGCTAGAACCCCCTCGGGGGGCTCGGACAGATTCGTGAGGGCACCGTAGAGGCCGACGCCGTCTTCATCGACTTCCTGAGCCGAGTTCGGGTAGCTCACTTCGCTGCTGGTGATGGTGCGCACGGCCCCGAGAGCCGTCCCTTCCTTGCTCGTGTCTTTGGACCGCATCAGGCCGGGCAACGCGATAGCCGCGATGGTGTCGCCGACGACCATGAGTTCGATGAGGGTAAAACTGTGATTGCTCTTCCGATTACGCGTCTTGATTTTTTTTCGTAGTGATTTCCTCCAGTAGTTGTTATGAAAGCATCTGTAAACTTTAGTTCTTATAGATAGCTAACTGTTATTACTATGTGTATATTCACTCATAGGCAACGCTCATGACAAGTCCATTTTGCCGACGTTAAGTTGCTTATATAAAATGCTTTACGGAAAACTAGAGTGCGAACCATACTTCTTCTCGTCGCGTTTAGCCCGGATATCTCACCGCTTTTCTACTGCAACGGCGGATGAGGCCACTCTGACGAGACTTCTCTCGCCTTTCGACCTCGACGTGACCCGCCACGCTGTCGCCCGAAAGGCGTCGAACAAGTCGCGACATAGCAACCTTCTCCACCGTCTCGCTACGAAAACCGGTGAGATATCCGGGTTAGGTGCCGCGGCGCGCTACGGCGCCCGTTGACTTGTGACAATTTTTGTCACTTGGCTCTGTTCGTCCGAGCGTACATTGGGCGATTAACGCGTACGCCGTTCCGCAGAAGAGGCGCCTGCTCCACAACCCACCATTGACAGCGACTGGCATTGTGGGCAGAATAGGCGCAATCTGCGCCACGGTGCCGCGGAACGTTTTCGAAGGAGGCAGGAGAATCCATGAATATCATCCTCGTTGTGTTTGACTCGCTGCGCAAGGATTGTGTGAACGCGTATGGACCGGCCCCGTGGTGGCCGCTGCAGACGCCGCACTTCGACGCCTTCGCCAAGGAATCGCTCGTCATGACCCGGGCATATCCGGAGTCGCTGCCGACGTTGCCAACGCGCAGGGCCTTGTACACGGGTCGGCGCTGCTATCCCTTTCACGATGGCGATTTTCGCCTCAAGGGCGATTTTGTCGGTGCGCCCGGGTGGGGGCCCATCCCGGAAGATCAACCTACGCTGGCCGAACTGCTGCGGAAGGCGGGCTATCGGACGGGGCTCGTGTCGGATGTCTACCACATGTTCAAGCCCTCTAAGAATTTCTGGCGTGGATTCGATGAGTGGCGCTTCATGCGGGGACAGGAGACTGATACCTACCGCTCCGGCCCGCGGCTTTCTCAGGAAGAGGTGGATCACTGGCTGCCCAAGGAAATGCAAAACGAGTGGACGGTGCGCTTTGTCCAGCGGTGCATGATGAACATGCACGACCGCCGGGGAGAACGGGAGTATTTCTCGCCGCTGGTGTTGCAGGAGGCGGCGTTATGGCTCGAGCAAAACCAGGACGCCGATAACGTGTTCCTTACCGTTGAATCGTTCGATCCACACGAGCCCTGGCTCGTGCCGCAACACTACCGAAAGATGTACATGCCGGAGGAGGGCGCGGAACAGGTGACTTCCGGGTACGCGGACATCTCGGGGATGGCCCCGGCGCTCTTGCAGCGGACCCAGGCCAACTACTGCGGTTCGGTGTCGCTGTGTGACCGGTGGTTTGGCCATTTCATGGAATCGATGCGTGTGCTCGGGCTCCTAGACAATTCCATGGTCATCTTCACGACAGACCATGGCCACTCGATCGGGGACCGGGCGTTTATGGGAAAACGAGGCTATCCGTCGGTGCCCGAAGTATTCGACGTTCCCCTCATGCTCCGTTTCCCGAAGGCCGAACACGCGGGAACGAAATGCGATGCCTTCGTGCAGCACACGGATATGGCGGCGTCGATTCTCGAGGCCGCGGGCGTCCAAGCGCCGGCGGAGATCGAAGGGTCTTCCTTCCTCGACTACGCGCCGTCGGGTGGCCAAGGACCACGCGACCATGTAACGGTGGGATGGGGATCCACGCCAACCGTTATCGACAACCGCTGGTGGTTCAACTGCAAGGTCGACGGGTCGGGCGTGTTGCTCTACGACCTAAGCGCCGAGGATCCCTTCGCCAAAAGCGTAGCGGACGATCACCCCGAGGTCGTTCGCGAGCTGTTCAAGACGGCCGAAGAAGACGCGAAGGGTGGCTTCCCGAGATGGCTGTTGGACCTCGCCCACGACCAGGCCGACGCGCCGGGTTGCAGCGACATCGCCGCGCGCGATTGACCCATCGCCTCAGACGTTTAACTTCGCTTTCACGGATTCCGCGATAGCAGGGAGTATTTCGCCCGTCTTGCCTTGGATGATGTAGTCGGACACCTCCTCCTCGGTCAACGGGGTTGGTTCGGCATTCACTTCGATGACGGTTGCCGCCGCGGTCCTTCCCCGCAAGCCTTGCCCGGCGATTCTGGGGAGGCTCGCGAAAGGATAGACGACGGCCGAGGTCCCGCAGACCAGCATGACGTCGCACTTCCTCGCCTCGTCGTCGCTCTGATACGCGACGTCCGAAGGGATCGGCTCGCCGAAGTACACCACATCCGACTTGAGGACGCCTTGGCAATGGGTGCAGCGGGGCGGTAGTTGGTCATCCGACTTGAGCTTCTCGAAGTCGAAGCTGTCGCGTGGATACCGGGCATTGCACGACATGCACCGCAGCTTGGATATGGTGCCATGGTACGCCAGAAGGTTCTTGCAGCCCGCCTTTTCGTGAAGCGCATCGATATTCTGGGTCAACGTCCATTTCAACACTCCGGTCCGCTCCAATTCGGCCAGCGCATAGTGGCCCGAATTCGCGTCTGCTTTCTCGAAGCCTTCTCGGCCGCTGACAGGCTGAGACAACATCTCCTCCCACCAGCCTTTCGGGTCCTCGACTAGTCTCGGGTACGTCTTATACGCATCCTGCTCCGCCTTGGGGTTCTTCGTCCAAACCCCGGACGGACCACGAAAGTCAGCGATGCCGGATTCGGTGGAAATCCCGGCCCCCGTCAAGGCGATGGCGTATTCGGCGCACGCCAGGCTCTCGGCGGCTCTCTCAATCAACGCATCGGTAGATTCGCCCACAACATGCCCTCCCTTTCATGCCACGGACCGGTATGATGGGATCGCCGATCAACAAGTGAAGCGGGTGGCGGCACAGGGCCGTAGCTCCCTGCGCCGTGATTAGCTCTTCACACCGGAAACTCCGCGCGACCTCGATTCGCGCTCCCCTTACCCCCGCTCGTTCAGCGCCCCTAGACGGCGTGCGATCTCGGTTGTCCTAAGCTTCCGAAGCCCGATGATCGCCGCTTTGGCGTCGCCACGGAAACTCAAGCGCCCCTCCTTGTGCTCCCACTGATACACCGTCTGCGAATTGACGCCCAGAAGCAAAGCCAACTCCGCTTGGGACAACCCGAACTTGCCGCGCAAGCCTCGAATCATCTTAGCGGTGATCCGGGCCTTCTGGAGTTCGTCGTCGCTTGCTTCGATCGACGCTTCACGCGATTTCTGCATTGCGGAAAGCAGGCGCCGATTGTCCCGCTCAAGCTTAGCGATACGCCGCTTATGATCCGCGACGGCATGTTTCAGCGCCGCATTATCTCTGCTTAGCGTGGCTATCGCCGCCTTCGCCTCCTTCTTCGCCAGACGTTGAATCTCCTCCTTCAATACCTTCACAAGATTGGGCATGGTGCATCTCCTCCGCGCTGCCCCCCCGCAAGGGATGCAGGCCTGTCAACGCTGATATACTGCAATATGCATATAGTTGTAAAATTCCATCACAGGTCCCTCGTCCATTGGCTCAAACTCGTTTTGGATAAGGAGTTTAACCACAACGGAAAAAGGAGCCCGCAATGATGCTCGCTGCTATGGTAGAAGCGACGATGGACGAAATCAAACAAGACCTTATCCAATTTGTGAGAAGGCGCCCTGTTCCATGTCGGCTACCGGGTCTGCATCCAAAGCTTCGCTGGGGGCCTGGCCAGGCTCCGGTTCGAGCCACAGCCGCGTCTCCATCGCTTCGAGCAACGGACCGAACGATCGCCGGTCCAGGGCCGAGACGCAGATCGCGTTGTATTGCTTTGCCAAACCTTTAACCATGTCATTCTCGCACAAATCGATTTTGTTCAGCACCACAATGGACGGCTTATCGTGGAAGCCCAATTCCTTAAGCAAGGTCTGAACCGTCGCGAAGCGCTCCTCAACCTCCGGGTCCGACGCGTCGAGGACTTGAAGAAGCAATTGCGCAGGCTCGATTTCTTCGAAAGTCGTGCGAAACGCTTCCATCAGATCCTTGGGGAGGTCTCGAATGAAGCCCACCGTGTCCGTGATAATGATTTCCCGTTCCTTGGGAAAACGCAGCCGCCGAGACACGGGGTTCAACGTCGCAAACAGAGCGTCCGCTTCCGTCACGCTGCTTTGCGTTAGCCGGTTGAGCAGCGTCGACTTGCCCGCGTTCGTATACCCGACAATCGAAACCGTGGGAACGCCTTTATCCGCACGAACTTGGCGCCGCAGCCGCCGCCGCTTCCCCAGCTTATCGATCTCGCGTTGAAGTTGCGCTACCCGTTGCTGCGCGCTCCGCCGGTCGATCTCGAGTTTCGTTTCGCCCGGACCGCGCCCGCCGATGCCGCCGGCCAACCGCGACATAGCCGTGTGCTTGCCGCCCAGCCGCGGCAGCAGATAGCGCAACTGTGCCAACTCGACCTGGATTCGCCCCTCGCGCGTCTCGGCGCGTTGCGCGAAAATATCCAAG
Organism: uncultured Nitrospirales bacterium; assembly: GCA_964401695.1. Taxonomy (GTDB): domain Bacteria; phylum Hydrogenedentota; class Hydrogenedentia; order Hydrogenedentales; genus JAPYPO01. The sequence continues at coordinate 2,597 of CAYNZS010000135.1, read as the reverse complement.
ATGACCTGCGTCCGGTCCAGGATCTTCAGGTCCGTGTAATCGGCAAGATTCTTCACTTGGGCCGGCGTCAAGTTGCTGTCGAATATTAGCGCTTCCGCGCCCAACTGCATCGACCGGACCAGCGACGACTTCAACCGGCCCTTCCCTATTACGTACTTGGGGTCCGGCCGCCGCCGCTGAATAATCTCCTCCGCCGATACAATACCTCCGCTCCGGCACAATTCGCGCAGTTCCATCACAGACGCCTCGGCCATCGACCGCGGCTTATCGGAAATATGAACCAGGATCGCCCGCTCCAGGCCATCGCCAGCCTTTCGCGATTTCCGGTTCCGCGCGAACTCCTCCTCCAACGCCGCGATGACTTCAGGGAAATCCTCGGGTTGCTCATGGACCGTTCCAGGAGGAAGCACATCCCAGAGACGCTCATCCACATTTGCAGCCACCAGGTGCGCCGTATGTATCTTTCCTGGGAGCCCTTCGCCATCAACTTCGACAGCGGAGACCATATCTAGGCGGAGGAGCGCCAAGTCGGTGAGATCGTCCTCATCCAATCCGGCGGGCTGTAGGTGCGTGTGAATCAGCCGCAGCCCGCAAAGACGATTCCGGCCGCTGCGGTGCGCGCTGAGGTCGGGCAGGAACACGCCGCGCACGTCGCCGACAATCGCAATCCGCACTCGGCCGCGCCGATCCAAAAGCGCACCGACCTGGCGTTGAATATCGTGGGAGATTTCGGTGAGATTGCGGGCCAGTTCGGGCGAGACCACCGCGCCGCCGCGGCTCTTCCGGTGGGCGAGCCGCTCCAGCAACTTAAGCTGGGAGGCCTTGAGACCCGCGGTATTGCCTGTGAGACTTATGGCCGAACTCCCCGTACCGGACTCAATCCGTTTACCGGCTGGCCCGACTGAAAATAGATAAGGTGGGGAGTTTCGGTTCTCATCCTTGTAGCATGACCCGCCGAATAAGCTTTTGGCTTTCGATAGCGTCGAGAGATTTTTGCGCGCGCCGCAGTTCGCTCACATCGAGCTTGTTCAGCTTCTTCCAGAAGATAGAAAGATTCCCCACCGCGATCTGGCAGGCTTGGCTGGGCTCCAGCCGCCCCGGGTCAATATCGACCGTTAGAGACCCTTTGTACTTGGCCGTCTTCAGGTAGAACAACGATTCCATCAGTTCCCAGGTATGCACCGTTCCAGGAATCATCGAATCGTCCCACATCCGGTAGCTATCGCTGAAATAGCAGGAGAACAATTTACTCGCCCGCGTGAGAAAGGCTATGGATTCCGCCGGGTTCTCTCCCGCCATGAGGGCGTGGCTGAAGTTCATGCCCACGCCCACGTTCTTCATGGCGATTTCCTGGCAGAGCGAAAGCGATTTTCCAACCGTCGCGACCGTCAGGTGTGTGCGCGGCTCGCGGGGCTTGTAAGCTATCGCTATGTTTACTTCCGGTGAGGCGTACTTTGCTATTGTCTTAATCGACGAAATCAACGTATTCCAATGAACGCCGTAGTCGATGTGGAAAGGATAATCGAATCCGTCACTGTAAAGTCTTATGACAACGGTGTTTGTGCCGAGCTCCTTAGCGAAATCAACTGCCTTCCGCCCCTCGTCGATTGCTGCATTTCGCGTCTTCTGGTGTTGATGGCCAAAGCCGCCCAGTGCAAAGCGTCTATCGTGCGCCAGAGTCGTGCCCACCGCGGAGCAACCGAGGCCGTATTCCTTGAGCAGCCGCTTAATCTCCTTAGCGCCGAGTTCGCCGGTCAAATCCGTCTGCTGAAGCTCTACGCCCTTGACAGACTTGAGTTTAGAGGCGGCAGAAAGTTTTTCCTGAAGGCGAAGAGTCTCACGGTATCCGTCAAGGCAATATTTGTCCTGGCCTCCCGCGAACATGCTAAGAGCCAATGAAATCTTCAGGGTCATTCTTGTCTCCTGGTGGAGGTGGGAAAGAAATAAATGCTATACAAGTGCTTGCTGAACAAGCGATTAATACATGTGGCCAATGAACGCACTGGGGCCAAACTAAGGGAATGCGTTTGGAGTCCGAAAACTTTACTGGCCACCCCGGCATCCGCTCGCCAAGGAAGATCCGCGAGGCACGTGCCGCAATTGTGGAACGCCTCATAGCATTCTATTTCATTTTCGACGGAAAGTCAATAGACTATAGAGCTTGTAGGGATTCTGACGGCTGTTGACGGGGAAATAGGCGCGATTATCGACCGGCGCAAACGACTCTCGCCAAGAATGCCGCCAAAGCCGATTCATCCGACATAACATATTGCTATCGCGACACTTAATACGAATATTTCCAGGATAATGGGAGGCCTCCAAGAAAAAGAGAGGCGAGTGCATGGCAGTGGGGGGACTGCCGTGCATGCACTCGCCGGTGGTGGGAACCAGTCATTTCTGACTGGGGGCTCGGGTCTGGCCGGGGGAAGCCTGCCCGAGCGTTGTAATCGGAACATCGCGACCTACGTAGTTATTCCGAGTCTCGATTATTTCCTTGGTATACTGGATCTGCCCACAAATGATCGGCGCGTGACGCCAGAGTCCCTAACAGCCCGTGGTAAAAGTCCGATTTTGTCTCATCGAAAGTATTGACAGAT
>CAYNZS010000134.1:0-10976 GCA_964401695.1 uncultured Nitrospirales bacterium | reverse complement strand
AAACGATGCCGGCGGATCTCAAGATGACTCTTCCAAATGGGAAATCCGGGCTTAAACAAAATATCGCGTCCGGAAGCGGCGAAAAGATCTCGCCAGAGCTTGAACTTCTCTTCCATTATCTTCCAGTCCATGTAGCAGTTATCCAGCATGACGTAATCGACCTCCCACTCCACAAACTGAGAAACATGCAAGGCCTCCCTGCCGAGCCCTCCCACAGGATCCCAACCACAGTCCGTCTCTCCAGGGCAGGTATGAATCCCAAGCTTGAGTCCATTAGCATGAGCATAGTCGGCCAATGGCCTTATTCCATTGGGAAACCTGGTCGGGTGTGGAAGAAGCTTCCCGTCGGGGGGCGAGGTGGTTGTCGCGCCAGCCGCCACTGACAACGACATAGATATAGCCGGCGTCTCGCATTCCTGAGGCCACAATTGCATCGATGATTTCGTAGATGGTTGTTTCGGTAAAACCTCCCTTTCCAAAATGGTTCCAGCTACTCCAGCCCATCGGCGGAGTGAGGGCCAGGCCATTGTCTAGAGCCGATGCTTTCTCGATGCCAATGCCGAGAACGGCAGTGACTAGAACCAGACCCAACGCAAACCGCACAGCGTTGGCATTCGATCGTTTTCCATACATGAGAGTGCTCCTTTGGTCCGCTGTCTAACATTTTGCGCGTCAGCGGCGAAGTCCGCTGCTGCCGCTCACGCGCCCAGTTTCCCGTGCGCCTCGAGTTCGTCGGCTACGTGGTTCATGCCCATGCCGGCGAGCGTGGCCCTTGTCGGGAATCCGGATGCGGTGTCCCAGCCCTGCAGCTCATAGAATCGAGTCTTGAAGTCCTCGAAGCGGTCTCTGTCGAGGTGCCTCGATACTTTGAGGCGTTTCCATTTCCCGTCTTTCAGGCCGATGACGGGACCGTGCGCTCCGTTTTCCGTATACATGTTGTCGGTGAAATGGACCATGCGATCTGGACGCTGCAGGGACGCCACCGCGATATGGCACATTTCACGGAGGTCCACTACACGCGGCCCGGCGGACGCGCTCTGGCGCCCAGCATCAAGGACGGAAAGTGGGAATACTCCGCGCTAGCTATAAGGCGCATCGACAAGGATCGCTTCGAGGAGTTCAAGACTCGATTCTATGAGCTGCAGGGCTGGGACACGGCATCTGGATTCCCGACTCGGGGCACACTGGCGGGTATGGGGCTGGGGTACGTCGCGGACGAACTAGAAGCGCAAGGGAAGCTGGGCGCGTGACAGGCGGCGACAACGAAGTCTACATGACGTGACGAACACAACCACATAGAGGGGAGGGGCACGGTAAACCAAACAGAGAGACTCGATCAGAGAAGCTTCCTGGGGACCAGCGCGCAGGCCACGGCGCTGAGCGGCTCCCCCTCCCTCTTAAGCGCCCGGCTGATGTCGTAGATAGAGAGGTCCTGTTTGCGCAGTCCGATGACTATTTCACGCAATCGGTGTTTCTTTGGCGCCGCTTTGGGCTACTTTTGCGGCATCACGAAGAACGCGCGGCGCGGGTTCTGTCGGAACTTTTGGGTGAGCACCCGGAGATTAACGGCAAACTTCCTGGAAAGGCATCGTTGTTCACCCCTATGCTGGTTCAGGACTTTCGGATCGGCCATAAAAGGCCGGATATGTGTAGCTCTTGACAGTTTAATGGCGGACAGGCTAACCAAAAGTATGGTGATGGAACAAACCCGATGCGTTTGAAGGCCCAAAATCATTCGGATTCTAACGCATGAACTGATCCGTCCGTGGAAGAACACACCACCAACACCGTGAGCAACTCAAGCCACACGTTTCAGATCTACGATGGGAAGATGCCTTCGATTCCGGATGCGCGTGACTACGAGTCGGACAGATATTGCATTCTCGTCGTGTGTCTCAAAACAGATGACTTCGTCCTCGATTCCGAGATAGACGTCCATAGGAATTCGTCCACCGAGCGCCTGATGTGGGCGATTCTGGTTGTACCAATCTATATAGAGCGTAATCTCCCTTCGGATGGCATCCTCACCCAACGGAACGAGAATTCGCTTGGTGCATTCGTATTTTATGGACCGCATCAGTCTTTCAATAATGGCGATACTTCCGTACTGGCCAACAGCGCCAAAGCGTTGTTTGATACTTCGTGGTTCTGCACTGCACCACACTCTGAAATGAGATGTCTGGGCGCACTTTCGACCATATTAACAGCCTTGGTCATGAACGCAATAACCTCATCGGCAGTTGGTTGTTTCTTGAAAACGGCGAAGCCGCGTGAACACCGCATGATCCATTATTTGCAAGGTACACGCATGCTTTGTCATATGTAAACGAGTCTCGGAGATAAGAGGACGGGCGAACACGAAGTATCCGCGTTAGCCAAGCGGTCTCTGGCGCTTGCTGACCGATAGAGGAATCGGCGCGTGACACAATCGGAAGGGGAGCGAGGCACGAGGGGAGACGCACGGCGGAAGCGAAGTGCCTCTGTCATCTTTCCTGTGCGGATCGAGGCTAACAACAGGAGTGGAAGGGACAGATAAGTATGAGAGTGTCATTGGCAGTGTTTGGCGCAGTGCTTGTCTTGGCGATAGGCGGCTGTTCGGATGCGCCGTCGAGTGCGCCTCAAGGCGGGGGCCCTGAACTGATCGTCTGGTGCGGCATGATGTCCCACCCCTACATCTCAGAGGTCAAAGACGGAGCCACGGCGGCGGAGAACGAATTCGGCCTGCCCCAAAATACTCATCGGATGATAGACCCGTCATGCCTAAAAAACGCAAACAGGAAACCCAAAAACAACGAGGATTCCGCGGCTACTACAAACCAATCCCTACCTTAACTCGACCCGAAAAAATTCCCACTTTCGCTGAAGATATACACTCGTCGTGCTTGTTCCCCGCCGGTGACTGGATGCTGCGCGAGCGGAGATGCTAGACTGGCCCACCCGTGCTGATTGCGGGGCTAAGGTGAATTTTTGGTTTCTATGGGCAAACGAAAACGAGAAAATCGGCAAGACGCGAGTCGGGCGGAGACCGGGGCGGATTCGTTCCCCTCGACACAGAAGGAATCGAAGTCCGAGGCCCCGACTCTGATTCGAGGTTGGCGCCGAGGGGTCGCGCTCGTGTGTCTCATGATTCTCGTCCCCGCGCTCTTCTTTTTGACCGTCGAGATAGGCCTGCGCCTGGCAGGGTATGGGTATCCCACTTCGTATTTTATCCCATGGGATATTAAAGGCCGGCCCGCCTACGTTGAAAACCGAGAGTTCGGACGGCGGTTCTTCCCGCCAGGGCTCGAACGTATACCCCATTCCGCGCTCCTACCGGCCGATAAGGCAGAGGGGACGGTTCGCATCTTCGTCATGGGCGCTTCCGCTGCCCTCGGTGATCCAGACTCCGCTTTTTCAATGGGCCGCATCCTTGACGTCATGCTCAAGCACCAATATTCGGATACACGTTTCGAGGTCTATACGGCTGCGGCTACGGCCATTAACTCGAACGTAGTGTTGCCGATCGCGCGCGACTGCGCCCGTCACGATCCCGATATCTTCGTCATTTATATGGGAAATAACGAAGTGGTAGGGCCTTTCGGCGCGGGCAGCGTGTTTACATCCTTTTCTGGGACACCCTTTATTCGAGCGCATCTCGCGGTCAAGCGGACGAGAATCGGCCAACTCGTAGAATCGGCTATACGTGGTTTCGGGAATGCTTCTACACCCAAAACGTGGCGCGGCCTGGAGATGTTCATGGACACGCATGTTCGCCAAGACGATCCCCGCATGGAAGTCGTATACCAAAACTTCGAGCGTAATCTTGTCGACATTGCAAAGGTAGCGGTGGGGGCCGGGGCCCGCGTTGTGCTCTGTACGCTCGGGGTAAACGAAGGCGATTGTGCGCCCTTCGCCTCATCGCACGCACCCGGTCTTGACGACGCCCGAAGAAGTGATTGGCAGAAACTTTTTGACGAAGGGACCGCGTTGCAGGAATCAGGCAACTGGAGCGCCGCCGCTCAGGCGTTTACCGACGCCGGAGTGATCGACGACTCACACGGAGAGCTGCAATACCGACTTGGGCGTTGCGCACTTGAACTGGGTCAGTACGATGACGCCAAAAGTCGCTTCGCGCTGGCCCGCGATTTGGATACCCTTCGATTTCGCGCCGATTCTCGCATCAACGAGGTGATCCGATCCATTTCGGCCGATCTTCGCGATGACGGAGTCTTGTTGGCCGATGCAGAGCGAATCTTGTCGAAGGATAGCCCCAATGGCATACCGGGTTCAGAGTTGTTTTACGACCAAGTCCATTTGACTTTCGCGGGCAACTATTTGGTCGCGCGCGGCGTACGCGATCAAGTCGAAAATGCGTTGTCGGAATCGCTTGGCTTGAAGACTCAGACTGCGGAGGTTCCTTCTCTGGGAACATGTGCCGAACGATTGGCGCTGACCGGATGGGATATCGAGCGGCATCTCAAGTACTACTATGGAGGGATGTCGCGGCCCCCCTTTACCGAGCAATACGATCACGCTGATCGCGTGGCCAAGATGAGGGCACGCCAGATCGCTCTGAATTCGGAAGCGGGAAACGAAGGTCGCAGAAAAGCCGTTTTGCGGTATCGCACAGCCCTTGAAACTGCGCCGAACGACACATTTATGAGGCGGAAACTGAGTATACTGTTGATAGGACTGAAGGACTACGAGGCCGCCGAGCCGGAATTACGCCATGTAGTTCGGCTGCTTCCCCACAGCGTGGGAGACCAAATTCGATTAAGCAAGTTTTTGTACAGGAAGGGAGATCCTGCCGGGGCCGAAAAGTCCTACAGGGATGCCCTGGAAATATTCCCAAACTCCGCTGAGTTGCATGGTGCTTTGGCGGAGTTTCTGGTCGACCAAGGCCGAGTCCCCGAAGCGATCATAGAGCATCGCGCCGCCATTGCGATTAACCCCTACCTGTTTCTGTTGCACTTAAATTTTGCCCATACGCTCTACTTGAACGATGCGCCGAACGCGGCCATTGAAGAGTTGCACGCGGCTATAGAATTGCGCCCCCGAGCGGAGGTGGCCCACCAAAGGCTGGCCTCCCTGCTGATTAGTTCCGGCCGTGCGGAGGAGGCCGTCCCCGTTTTGGACAGCCTAATCAAATTACGGCCGGGGAACGCGGAGGCATACAAGGCATTGAGCAAGGCATTGTCGCAGTTGGGGCGGACTGCCGAGGCCCAAAACGCAATGCAAAAAGCGAGCGAAATCGAATCGAATGTTCCTTCGGTGGAAGGTCGGTAACATTGTATTTGACCGAATCGCTCCGTCTTTGAACCAACCTCCTGCATCTTCTTCAATATCTCCCCGGACGGTCGGCGGGTCGCGACAACGGTCTGCCTTCAGAATGATATCGTTATTTGGATATACAGTGGCGGGCGCCATCTGCTTCGTGTGCAAATGCCATCGGAGGAAGCAAATGGGGTATTCTGCGTGAAACTAGAATCCCACCCTTATTTGCATTGGGTCTATTTATATAGACACATATTGCTGCGCGACATATTGAAGCCTTTGGTAGACCCGACGATGGCATATTCTGGGAATTTCGACCATTAATATACTCTATATAGCGGATGCAGAAGGTTCAATGATATCAGTCCGAATGACTTCTTGCGAGGCACAGGCACAGGCGCATGGGCTCTGCTCGAAGTATTGCTGGGGCGTGCGGTAGCCCAGGCTGGTGTGGCGGCGTTCGGTGTTGTAGTAGCGCCGCCAGGTTTCGGTGCGCACGTGGGCATCGAAATCTGGCGGCAAAGAGTTCGCGGTTGAGGTGTTCGGGGTGCCGCGTCGCCCGCCTGATTTCCTTCACGATATCCTTCGCCATGGACAGATCCTCCTTTCGTCTGCCCACGGCCACTATCCCAAACCCCAATAGACTTCGGCAACCCGCCGATCTGTACCTTAGCTAAACCGGCCCGAGTGTCCCACTTTGGCTGACGGCGAACAAGTCCCTACATGGTAGCCTTCTCCACCGTCTCGTTACGAAAACCGGTGAGATAACCGGGCTAAATAACCGGCCAAGAAAAATACTCGTATATCAAACACCATACGAAGTCTCTCTAAAACAACGAGAAGAACGGGGAACACCGTGTTGCACTTAGAGCTTGAATCCAGGCGTTCGTTCTAAGTCATTATATTTCAAGTAGTACGAATTTTCGGGACGGACACCTTGAAAAACGAACGCCGGATACCCTCTACTATGAGAACTTAAACGCCGAAGCAAGAGCCTCGGCATAACCCCATGGGTGATCCACTTAACGATCGCGATTTAGTGTCCAAGGGATGGGGTCCACCTCAGGTGGCTTCTTCAGGTAAACAGTCTGTTGGTGGTAGCATCTGGGTTTCTCGAATCGCGAGACTGTACGGGGAGAACCAACGCCATGCGCAGCCCAGCAGCATGTTTTGATGAATTGAGAGCCTTCTGTGAAGATACGCCGCTGATCGATTGTCACGACCACACTCGAAAGAGCGGTCCAAAGCACGTCGATCCTATCGCAGCTGTCATCACGGGATACTTTCCGAGCGATGTCCAGAGCGCATCGTCGGATGCTGACCTCAAGTTAATCTTGGACGTCAACCGGCCCATCGAAGAACGCTGGCCCGTACTCAAGAAGGCGTGGAAACGTACTCGCCACACGGGCTACGCCCAGGTCACGCGCCTAGTCCTCAAAGAGTTCTATGACGAGGACGACCTCACACTTGGCGGGCTGCACCGCATGAAGGAGAGGCTGCTCAACGTCGAGGACGAGAAGACTTTCGACGGCATCCTCGAGAAAGCGAAGATTGCGGTCCGTATTGAGGACGTGTGGCCGGACATCAAGCAGGTTCTCAACAGAACGCTCAAGCTTTCACCGCGCGGACGCCTAGCCATCTCGCTGCCGGGCTACCATAGCATCTCCAGGGCCGAAAACGTGCATGCTAACATGGCGCCTTTGGGTCGTGTCGTCACTTGCCTCGATGAGTACATCGAAGGCTGTCGCGAGATCTTCGAGGCATGCAAGACCATCGGTGCGGTCGCATTCAAAGACCAGAGCGCTTACACGCGCCCCATAGACTACGGCAACTCGACGCGCGCCGAGGCCGAGGCCGTGTTCAACCACTTTATGGAGGACCAGCGCCGTGCGGCATCCTATCCCGATGGCGTCCGCCCCCTCGACGATTTTCTGTTTCACACCTTTATGCGCATGGCGCACGAGATGGATCTGCCGGTACAGATTCACACCGGTCACATGGCGGGCATCCGCAACGACATAGTCAAGACAAATGCCGCCGGTCTCACGAGTGTCCTTGAGCTCCACCGCGAAACGCGCTTCGATCTGTTCCATGCGAACTGGCCCTACGGCGGCGAACTCATCTATCTCGCCAAGAACTTCCCCAACGTGGCCATCGATTTCTGTTGGGCCAACATCATCGACCCGGTCTACTGCCAGAACATGTTCAAGCAAGTACTATCGGCAGTTCCCCACGCGAAGATTCACGGATACGGCTCGGACTTCGGTGGCCTGCCCGAACGCGCGTGGGCCCATGCGAGGATCGCTCGGGACAACATCGCCATCGCCTTGAGTGAGATGGTCGACGTGAATTACCTCGACCTCGACGAGGCCAAGGAAGTCGCGCGGGCCTGGCAATTCGACAATGCTAACGCTTTCTTCCAACTGGGATGCTGAAAAGAGGCGCTGTGATGTTCACGTCTGGGTGTCCCTCCCGAAAATCCGTACCACCTGAAGTGTAACGACTTAGAGCGATGACGGCAACGTGGCGATTTGGCCTTGTTGACGTTGGTTTGCTACGCTCTCTCTTCTTTCTCTGCGGTCATTTCCCATCATATGTCCCGCGGGTACCGATGTCCAATTGTATATTGCGGCTTGTTCGCTTCATCGCTCCGCTCCTTAAAACGCGCACTAGTCTCCAAATTGAGGATATCTCCCTTCGCCATCAGCTGTGCGTGCTTCGGCGCAACGTGAAGAGAACGTAGATTCGACCGCCTGATCGAGTTCTCTGGAGGCTGCTGTCTCGGTCTGGCCCGATTTGAAAGATGCGCTGATATTCGTCAAACCGGATACCGTAATCCGATGGCAGCGTAAGCGGTTCAAAGAACACTGGATCCGATTATCGAGAAACTACAAGCCGGGACGTGGAAGTTCGGGAAAGGCCAATGTACGAGGTAGAGGTCGAGATAGTCGAGTTGTAGATACGCCAATGATTGACGGCACGAGGGGACAACATCGTCCGCGCTGTGTTTGTCGTTCCACAGCTTCGACGTGATCCAAAGGTCGTCCCGCGGAACGCCCCCTGCCATGGCGTCGCTCGGTGCCCCTCCGACCAGCGCCTCGTTGCCATAGACTGCCGCAAAATCGATGTGGTGATATCCCCGCTCGATGGCGCCGCGTACGGCCGCGGCAACCTCTTCGCCCGAATAATCGGTCCGAGCCGAAGGCGCCCAATCCCACAGCCGGCATCGTCGTGCCCGTATAAAGGGTCCTGTGCTGCACCGCATCCGGATTCAGGCCGCCGGGCGCGTCAGACGTTGCCATCACTGGAATCCCTCCCCTCCATTTTTCGAGATCAGTGGCGCAGGATACCCCATTATGCCGACTGAATCCACGCTTGCGCATATGGTCAAGGCATTCGGCCAAACTCGAGAAGCTCTGTTGGCGGGAGCTTCTCGCGGCTTCAGGCAGGAAATCTCAATCGGTCGATTCCACGCGGTCTCTCCGGGATGAGCTCCATTTTCGTCATGAAGAGTACTGGAGGAGGAATATGGAGTTCATTCTGCACCCGTGGCACAATGGCGTAAGCTGCTCTATGATTCCAGGACGTACGAATATTTGCGAGCCACAGGCTTCACGTCAGCGAAACCAGCCTGTTGCATCCCGTGCTCGACACGGATAGTCTGGGTGGTGATAGGTTCGGCGTTCTGATAGTCGCTGAATGGGCGACGCTGGATAAGGAGTGTGTAATCACCGGGCAACCTGCATAATTCGCCCGAAGACATCGCTCGCCTGTCGAAAGAATTCGCTGATATATCGGCGCGGCATTACGGGGAATTATGCGAAATAATCGAGAAGGTTGAGCGTCACCATTGACGAATCGGGGCCCGAGAGACTATGACGAACCGAGAGCGAACGCTTGCCATTCTCAATTACGAATCGTACGACCGGATCCCGATTATCCATTTTGGATTCTGGGGGGCTACCTTGGAGAAATGGGCCGACGAAGGCCATGTGACCCGTGAGGAGGTCAAGGACTGGTTTGCGGGACACCAGTCCAGCAAAAGCATTCACGACAAATTGGGCTTCGACGCCCCCTGGGCCTATCCCTTCTACCTGAACACCTCGCTGAGCCCCATGTTCAAGCCCGAGGTCGTCGAGGAACTGCCCAACGGCTCTAGCAAGGTCCGCTCCCGCGAAGGTATGCTCCAACTCGTGAAATCGGGTGTCGAATCGATCCCGAGCGACCTCGACCCGCTTCTCAAAGGCCGCAAGGAGTGGGAAGAGCACTACCTCCCAAGACTTCAGTTCCACGAAGGGCGCATCAAAAGCACCAAGATCTGGACGGGTGACGAGAGCGTAAAGTTCAAGGAGGGCGGCTCCGACTTTCTCGAGAAGAAGGAACGCGACACGTGCTACGCCCTATACTGCGGCAGCCTGTTGGGCAACGTCCGGAATTTCCTCGGCTTCCAAGGCTCCATCTTTCTGCTCGCCGATGACGAAGCCCTCTATGACGAAATCATCGACACCGTCGGCGAGCTGTGCTACCGTTGCGTCGAATGGAGCCTCAACTCTGGAGCGCATTTTGATTTTGCCCATTTCTGGGAAGATATCTGCTTTAACGGAGGCCCCATCATCTCGCCTCTCGTCTTCGAGGCCAAGATGGGGCCCTGGTACAAGCGCATCACGGACCTGCTCAACGCGCACGGCATCGAAATCGTGTCGCTCGATTGCGACGGCAAGATCGACGCACTCGTCCCCATCTGGTTCAACAACGGCGTGAACACGATGTTCCCCATCGAGGTCGGCACCTGGAAGGCCAGTATCGAGCCTTGGCGCAAGGAGCACGGCAAGGGCCTTCGCGGTATCGGCGGCATGAACAAGACCTTGTTCGCCTGCGACCACGCCGCCATCGACGTCGAAATCGAGCGCCTGCGCCCCCTGGTCGATCTCGGAGGATACATCCCCTGCCCCGACCACGTGATACCGCCAGACGCCGAATGGGACAACGTTCGCTACTACTGCGACCGCATGCGCGCCGTCTTCGGCTAAGCGACTTGATCGACGAGCGCTCGGCGTAATGGCCCGGCGATTACGCCACTTCCAGCCTGTCCCATCTCCAACCCGAACCATCCTCATATCTCGGGCTTCGCGCAGGCGAAGCAATTCCCGGCCGTCCTTCGTGAACGCGGCGTATACGACCTCTCCGTTCTTCATCTCAGCTGCTGCGCTGGCGCAACGATATCCGGGCTAACCCGGATATTTCACCATCCCTATTGAGAAAAGCCGATTCCTTTCGCATAAAGGCCTTGCGAGAAGCACTTTAAGCGCACGATAAGGAGCCGGCTTTATGAAGACAGAGTGTGCACCGGTTCAGATTGAATTTACAGGGCTGGGGCGGCGCACGGTTCGAGGCGCGTTTGACGGGGGCCATATCAGTTTGGACGGCGGCGCGGTCTTGTTGCGCGAGGTGGATGCCCGCTTGGGCATCACGCAGAAACTGGCGGCGTGTTTCACGGATCATCGCGACCCGGGTCTCATTGAACATGACGTGACCGCGTTGGTGCGCCAGCGGGTCTACGGCCTAGCATTGGGCTATGAGGATCTCAATGACCATGACGATCTGAAGCGGGATCCGTTGTCGGCGGTGGCACTGGACAAGAGCGATGTGCAAGGCGAGGCGCGCATCGCGAAGCGGACCGGGGCAAAGTGCTGGCCTCGTCGAGCACGTTGAACCGCTTGGAA
>CAYNZS010000133.1:9489-10977 GCA_964401695.1 uncultured Nitrospirales bacterium | reverse complement strand
TGCACGTCCGGTTCTGAGAGAGCGTGGGGGTGAGATTCCCCCGCGCCACTCACCTCTATTTAGGACAGCAGTGTGGGAAGAGAATGTCCCATCAGGCCGAATCACACCACTAGATTGATACCGGTTGGCTTGGATTGTCTTCGCGTCTTGCCGAGAGATAGGATAGTTTGCGCAAGGTGGCAATAGCCCTGCCCCAAGCCAGCGTAGCCGGATACAGTTGGAGTGCAGGTTCTACCAGAACACCAGTCGAAGCCCTTTGAGGCCGCCGAGGAGCCTGCTGATTTGGACGGTGTTGCATTCGATCTCGTCGAGGCCCTTATTGGGCGAAAACAGCGTGACGTCTTCGCACTGGGCCTTCGCTGGGAGTTGGAGACTGGTGGGTTGGATGTGTTCCATGGATTTCGTTCTTCCGCGAGGGGTTGGGTTTTCGGGAGGTATGGCCGGCCGAACTCTTCGCGACTACGGCTCCAAGACGAAAATAATCGGCCCGTGCGCGTTTGGAGATTCTCCTGGGAGGTAGTTGTCCGGGTTCCTGGCTTCACCTTGGCGCGTCCGCGCGAGGAAGTCGAAGTCGAGGAGGCCGTTATTGTCAAAGTCCCGGGTTGCCATGAAGTAGGCCATCATGCCGAGAGCGTGGTACTTGTACTCGGGAGCCAAGTTGGCTTCGTCGGCCGGTGTCAAGCCCCATTCGGTATCCGGGAAGAAGAACTGGAGGAGTTCGAAAGTGTTTTCTCTGGGACCCACGCTAATGAGGACGGCGCTATCATACGTTTGGGGCGGGTAGCCGATACTCGTTGACAACGGAGACTGGGGGTCGTCGATGCGCGGGCGGGGATCCGTTCCGAGCGATCTTGCCCGTTGGTACAGGAACTTTCGGTACTTCTCGAAGTGACGTTTGTACACCGGGATGTAGACAAAGGGCCGTTGTTCCTCCAGCAGTTGCCTATCTCTATCCGACCCAGTGTTGCCCGCTGGGTAGATGTCAGGCAGGAAGAAGGTCGAGCCTCGCGAATATCTATCAGCCTGGCCCAAGGGCATGAATTCGAGAGGCGTAATATTGCCGTCCTGGTCCGTATCTGAACCGAAAAACGAGAAGGGGTCGTACAGGTCGATAGTGCCGAACGCGCGGATATAACTCATGTACGGAGCATTCACTCTGTACATTGGATAGATTTGTCGAAGTTGCTCATACCCGTACCCGCTCAGAAAAGCCTCCTTCGACACATAGCCATACCCCGGGGGAAACGAAGCGGAATCGGTGTTGTATTCCGTAAGGATGATGCGCATCTGATTGAACAAACCCTCGAGCTTGGCTATTTTTGCTTTTTCGAGAGCCCTGGGCAGGGCCACCGCTATCATGCTGGCGAGAATGCCAATAATGGCGATGACGGTGAGTAGCTCGATGAGCGTAAAACCTGAGAAATTATTTTTTTGGGCTGTCATTATTCGCACCTCCGCAATATATGGGGGATTCGAAGCATAAGCATA
>CAYNZS010000133.1:0-9479 GCA_964401695.1 uncultured Nitrospirales bacterium | reverse complement strand
ATAGTACCACGAGCCATGAATCCGGTCAATAGCAAGGTCTTGAATTCGATGGGCGTGTGCCTTAATATCGCCCACTTTCCTCGATTACTCTTTATAAAACGACGGATTCTTCACCAAACATGGCGACCTTGAATGAAGCGCAGATGAAGGCGGTCACGGCAGACGACGGGCCGGCCCTCGTGCTCGCGGGAGCGGGCTCGGGCAAGACGCGTGTAATCGTCGAGCGGATCGTTTGGCTTATCGAAGAGCGAGGCGTGGCTCTGCGCAACATTCTTGCGCTGACGTTCACAAACCGCGCCGCCGGCGAAATGAAATCCCGTGTCGCCGCCCGCCTGGGCGTCGAGCGCCTTGCGACCTGGGTTGGCACTTTCCATTCCTTCGGATTGTTCGTGCTGCGGCGCGAGATGGAGCGCTTGGACCGGCCGAAGAGCTTCACCGTGTTCGACGATAGCGACCAATTGTCACTTATGAAGCGGCTCGTGAAAGCGTTGCCCAGCGGTTCGGCGAAAGTTTCGCCGCGCGAGGCGCTATCGTGGATTAGTCGGCTGAAGCAGGATCTCGATGGGCCGGACGATGTGGACGACATCGACGAGAACGATTCGATATACCGCGAATTGTGGCCGAAGTACCATCGGGCGTTGGAAGATGCGCGCGCAGTGGATTTCGACGATCTGCTGGGCCTCCCCGCCATGCTGTTCGAGAAGAACGAGGACGCGATAGAAAAATACCGGCGCCGTTACACGCACATTTTGGTGGACGAGTACCAGGACACGAACCGAGCGCAGTATGTCATCGCCAAGGAGCTTTCGGGCGAAGGCGGAAATCTCTTCGTCGTGGGCGACGAGGATCAGAGCATCTATTCATGGCGCGGCGCGGATATCAATAACATCCTCGATTTCGAGAAGGATTTTCCCGGCGCGTCCACATTCCGGCTCGAACAGAATTATAGGAGTACGAAGGCGATTCTGGCTGCGGCGAACGCCGTGGTGGCCTGCAATGTAGAACGCATCGGAAAGACGCTTTGGAGCGATGGAGATGAGGGCGCCCGCGTGGGCTATTGCCTCGTACAAGATGGCGACGCGGAGGCGCGGTGGGTGGTCGACACCATCGCGACGCGCGGCTACGAGCCGAGGAACACCGCCATCCTCTACCGCACGAACGGACAAGCCCGCGCCATGGAAGAGGCCTTTCGGCGCAAGGGGCTGGCCTACATCGTGGTGGGAGGCATCAAGTTCTACGCCCGCAAGGAAATCAAGGACCTGCTGTGTTATTTTCGGATTCTCATGAATCCCGCCGATGGCGAATCGCTGCGCCGAATCGTTAACGTTCCACCGCGCGGCATTGGCGGCGCGACGCTCGAAGAGCTGAACTCGATATCCGAGCGGCGGGGGATTTCTCTCTTCGAAGCGTTACGCGCATTGTCCGACGACTTGGCGCATTCGGCGCGGGCGCGAAATGCCGCGGCCGCGTTCGTTTCGCTTATGGACGACCTCGCGCTTAAGACTCCCGCCAATTCGGTCGAGTCAATTCTCGAAGAGGTGTTAGAGGCGACCGGCTACCGGGAGTACGTCGAGAAGAGCGATGAAAAAGATTTTCGCGACCGGCTTGAAGTGGTGGACGAATTCCTCTCGTCTTGCGCCGAATTCGATGAGCGGGAGGAGGGGGGCCTCGAAACGTTTCTTCAGGACCTGGCCCTCGTGAGCGACACGGATGGGTATTCCGAGGATGTGCCGGCCGTCGCCTTGATGACCTGCCACAGCGCGAAGGGCCTCGAATTCGACAACGTATTTCTGATCGGAATGGAAGAGGGCTTCATGCCTCACGCCATTGCCGCCGACTCCGGCGACGATGTCGAGGAGGAACGCCGGCTCTGCTACGTCGCCATGACCCGCGCGCGGAAGACGCTCGCGCTGACGGGGGCAGAGACCCGCGTTGTTTTCGGCGAACGGCGCGACCGCGATCCGTCGCGATTTTTGGGCGAAATACCCCAAGGGCAATTGGCGCACGAGGCTCTGGACGGACCGCCGGTACGCGGCAAAAAGAGCCCTTCCACGCCTAAGGCTGCCTCCAACCAACTCAAGATGGGCGTCAAGGTGCGGCACGGCAAGTTCGGAAAGGGCACCGTCATGTATACTTCCGGTTCGGGTAGCAAACTCAAAGTGCGGATACGATTCGATTCGGGCATGTCGCGGCAGTTTATGGTGAGCGCCGCGCCGCTGGAAATACTGGAAGGAAAACGGAAGTGACGCTGGACGATCTTCGGAAGACCATCGATTCCCTCGACGAGCGGATCCTCAAGCTGCTCAACGAACGGGCTCAAGCGGGCCTCGAAGTTGGGAGAATAAAGCAGTCGACGAAGGCGGCATACTACGTGCCCGAGCGCGAGAAGTTGGTCTATGAAAAGCTCAAGAAGATGAACCTTGGTCCGCTGCCGGATGAGGCGGTCAAAGCGATTTACCGCGAAGTGATGGGTTCGACCCGCGCGCTGGAAAAACCGACCACCGTCGCGCTCCTCGGGCCGCGCCACACTTTCAGCGAACTCGCGGCGCGCCGCATGTTTGGGGCAGTCGCGGAAATGCATCCGCTGAACACGCTGGCCGATGTGTTCACCGAAGTGGAACGGGGCCATTTCGACTACGGGCTCGTTCCTGTAGAAAGTTCCATGGGCGGCGGCGTCAGCGACACGTTGGACCGCTTCATGACGTCCAACCTCAGGATTATCAACGAAGTGCTCCTCCACGTCACCCAGAACCTCCTGTCGAAACATCCCGTCGAAGCGATCAC
Source organism: uncultured Nitrospirales bacterium (assembly GCA_964401695.1). Lineage (GTDB taxonomy): Bacteria > Hydrogenedentota > Hydrogenedentia > Hydrogenedentales > JAPYPO01. Next base: position 6,695 of record CAYNZS010000133.1, on the reverse strand, counting down.
GCGGATCTACTCGAAAGACCATGCGTTTTTTCAGTCGCGCGCGTGGCTGCAAGCCAACATGCCCCACGCCGAACACATTCACACATCGAGTACGAGCGAAGCCGCCCGCATCGCCTCGGAAGAGGAAGGATCCGCCGCGATCGCGAGCACACTGGCGGCCGAGCCATACAACCTCGAGGTCGTCGCCGAGCGCATCGAAGACGCGCCGCACAACTACACGCGGTTCTTTGTTATCGCCAATCAGGACACAAAGCCCACGGGCAAGGATAAGACATCGCTGCTGGTCTCCGTGAAGAACCGGGTCGGAGCGCTTGAGGGCCTCATCGCGCCATTGGCGGACAAGAAGATCGATATGACGAGGATCGAGTCGCGGCCCTCGCGCAAGAAGGCCTGGGATTATGTGTTCTTCATCGATATCATCGGCCACGAGAAGGACCCGGACATCGGCAAGGCGCTCGACGAGATCGCGGAAAACTGCAGCGAACTCAAGGTGCTTGGCTCGTATCCTCAGGGAGATGTGGAGATTTGATGCGGCCGTGTGGAACCAGAATAAGATTGAAGGGATTTCGCGAATTCGCTACTATGGCCCGGATTGGACGCGCCGCGCCCATCGGTAGGGAAACGTGAGGATAGTGCGATGAAACAGATGGTTCGGACTCTTGGCGTGGTGGCGTGTTTGGTGGCCCTTTTGGTGGTCATGAACATGTTCGCGCCCGATCGCAGAAACAAGAAACTGGTCGAAGCCCAGAAGGAAAGGGCCGCGGAAATCGAACTGGCGAAGGCCGAACAAGAGCAAGAGCAATTGAAGATGTTCAACGATAGGCTCGCCAACTTCACCGCTGAACAGGAGCAGGAGCAGGAGGAAGTGGCTGCCGAATCCGCGTCCACCGCAGCGGAAGCATTTCTGGTCAAGCTGGAAACTACGAAGGGCGATATCGTAATCGAGGTCCGCCCGGAGTGGGCGCCCATAGGCGCGGCGCGGGCCAAAGAAGCGGTCGAGGCGGGGGTCTATGACGGCGCGGCGTTCTTCCGCGTTCTGGATGGCTTCATGGCCCAGTTCGGCATCGCAGGCGACCCAGCTGTTTCCGCCGAATGGAGCAAGAAAAAGATCAAGCGCGATCCGGTCAAGGCGTCGAATACGCGCGGCACGGTCACGTTTGCGCAGTCGCCGAACAGTCTGGATTCCCGCACGACGCAGCTTTTCATCAATTTCGCGGATAAGAATTCAGCTCTCGATCGCATGGGCTTCTCGCCCTTCGGGAAAGTCGTCGAAGGAATGGACGTGGTCGATTCCATCAACAGCGAATACAGACAGCGGCCCAACCAATCCGAAATCCAGTCCAAAGGAAACGCATACCTGCGCAAGAATTTCCCGAATCTGGATTACATCAAGAAGGCTACTATCTTAGGCGGCTTCTCCGAAGGCAAACTTGGCGCACAGACGAGCGAGGAACACACGATGAGTGAAGGTGGGTTAAGCGCGACAATGGTAACATCCAGGGGGCCGATTCACTTGAACCTTTTCGCCGAAGAAACTCCCGTTACGGTGGCGAGTTTCGTGAATCTGGCCCAACGAGGCTACTTCGATGGACTCTCTTTCCACAGGGTCATCAGTAACTTCATGATCCAGGGCGGCTGCCCCCTCGGCACGGGAACCGGTGGGCCGGGCTACAATTTCGAAGATGAGTTCAACCCGTCCTTGAAGCATGACAAGCCGGGCGTACTGTCCATGGCCAACGCGGGCCCAGGCACGAACGGCAGCCAGTTCTTCATCACCCATCTGCCAACGCCTCATCTCGATGGAAAACATTCCGTGTGGGGCGAAGTCGTCGGCTCCGAAGATCAGGAAGTGGTCAACGCCATCGAAGGCGGCGACAAGATTGAAAGCGTAACCATCGAAGGCGACACGGCGGCCCTGTTCGAGTCCATGAAGGACCGCCTGGCGGAATGGAACGCCGTGTTAGACGGGCGCTAACCCCCCCCTCCCTGGTTTAGGGGCCCTCCAAAAAGTCCTACCGGTTGCGGCGAGGCAGGTTTTTGATTGAACTTCTTCTCGTCGCCTGAAGCAGAGACCGTTCAATGTGCTCCATTCTCGGGCGTCGAATTTTTCCCCGCGCCGCCGGTTCTTGGGTTTCTGTGCTTTTTTGGAGGTTCCTTTAGGGAGGGGCTGGGGGAGGGTTGAGCCTTCAAGCAGAACTCGTGGATTCACGGCTGCCCTCAGTTATTCGTGGGTTCGATGACCACAAACCGGACACCCTCGCCGTTGCGGACAAGAAGAACGAGCGGCTTGTCGATGGGCGCCTCCCGAAGGACCTCGTCAAACCGCCTGGGGGAATCGACTGGCTGGCGGTTCAATTCTTGGATGAGCGTTCCGGGCTGAATGCCTTGTTCGGCGGCGTCGCTGCCAGGGTTGACATGCGTCACGATTACTCCGGACTCGCCCTCGTAGCCAAATTGCGCGGCGACGCCGTCCGTCAGTTCCTGGATCGCGAAGCCGACTTCGGGGGCGGACTTCGGAACAGCCTGCGATCTGGCGCGCTGGCCGCCTTCCCGTTCGCCCATCGTTACCCGTATCGTCTTGCGTTGGCCATCGCGAAGCACAACGATGTCCACCTCTTTGCCCGGCTTCGACATGGCAACGCGATTTTTGAAATCTCCCACGTCGCTCACCGGCTGGCCACCCAACTCCACGATGATGTCTCCGCGCTCAAGACCGGCCTTCTCCGCCGGATCGCCCTCGATTACTTGAGTCAGAATCACGCCGCGGTTGGCCTGGTTGCCTACGCCATATGACTCTGACAGAGTTGGGCTGAGTTGCTGCATATACACGCCGAGGTAGGCCCGTGTAACCGAGCCGTTGTCCAGAATCTGGTCTTTCGTCCAAGCGATCATGTTGATCGGAATAGCGAAGCCGATTCCCATGTAGCCGCCCGACTGGCTGAGAATCGCCGTGTTCATTCCGACAACGCGTCCATGCAAGTCAACCAACGGTCCCCCGGAGTTGCCGGGATTTATCGCCGCATCCGTCTGGATGAAGTCCTCGAATTGCGTGATGTTGCGGCCGCTTCGACCGGTCGCGCTAACGATGCCCGCCGTGACGGTGTGGGACAAGCCGAAGGGGTTTCCGATAGCCAACACCCATTGCCCTACATCCACCTCGCTCGAATCGCCAATCTCAAGCGTCGGCAAGTCTTGCGCGTCGATTTTGATCACCGCGATGTCCGAAGGCGGATCGGTTCCCACCACCTTCGCCGAAAACTCGCGCCCATCGCTCAACGTTACGTCGACTTCGTCCATCCCGTCCACGATGTGGTTGTTGGTGATAATGTACCCATCTTCGGATACGATGAAACCGGAGCCTTGACCATGTTGACGGCGTGGCGTGCGCGGACGCTGTTGGCGCCAGTCTTGCTGCTCCGGACCGAAGAAACGACGGAACAGATCGTCGCCGAACAGGTCCGGTCCACCAAAGCGAAACGGCGAGTCCTGTCGGTCGCGCTTCGGCGTCCTTTCGACTTCAATAAACACCACGGCGGGCTTAACCTTCTTGGCGACGTATCGGAAGGCTTCGCCCTGCCGCTCGAGGGCGCGGACGGCTTCGGGCTGTTGAGAGGCCGCGAGCGTATCATTACGCGCGATCCACATTCCCGCTAAGACGGCGGTTAGCAGCATCGCAGCCGCGCCCAAGCGATGCCACAAAACGTTGGAATTCTTGCGCATGGTTTCTCTCCTCATATTTGCCTTGGCAGGCGACTCCCACTTGGAAGCATGTTTCGTGCCAATCAATGCGGGCATCTCTAAGTAACAAGGTCAAGCGACTTACGATGATCTTCGAGAGCCTTGCGGAGGCTTTCTCCGCCTCAGAATGCTTTGCCGGGCTTCATTTGGGGCAGGCGCTTATTCGGCTCTGCTCGATAACGCGACATCGATTTGCCATTCGCCTTAATATTATAGGTAGGCGCTGCGCGTTCGCGTTGGTCAACTGAATTCAACGCAACAGAAAGCAACGGTATTTCATGTCGCTTCTTGTCCTCGGCGCGGCTGTTCTGTTCCTGGCATACGCGAATGGGGCCAACGGCAACTTCAAGGCAACGGCCACCGTGTTCGGAGCGGACACGCTCAGCTACCGCGGCGCGCTGACGCTTGCAACGGCTGCTTAATTGGCCGGTTCGTTGACGTCCGTTCTTCTGGCGGGCGCGCTGTTGAACGCGTTTAGCGGCAAGGGCCTCCTGCCCGACGCGACCGTTGCGAACGTCGAGTTTCTGATATCGGTTGGGCTCGCGGCCGCGAGCACCGTCATCGTCGCGACCCGTGCGGGCCTTCCAGTCTCGACCACCCATGCCCTCATTGGGGGCCTCATAGGAGCGGGGCTCGCGTTCACCCCCGGTGAAATCGTTTGGAGCGCGTTCGGAGGGGGTTACTTGGCTCCCCTCCTGATTAGCCCCGTACTGGCGCTCTCGATTACCGCGATGTCCTACCCCTGTGCGCGGCGAACGAGAATGGTGCTGGGCATTAAAGCCGCGAGCCGAGTCGAGTTGGAGCCAAACCATCGGCTCGCCGCGGCCACGAGCGAAATGTCGGTTCCGTTGGCGTATGGCTGAACGGTGCTGGGGATCTCCGCCCAGCAGATAGCCGACCGGTTGCACCTCACATCCGCCTTCGCGTTGGGGTTCGCCCGCGGGTTGAACGATACCCCAAGGTCCTTGGCATACTCGTTGCAGCTGAGATTATGGAGCTCGACATGTGCTTGTCTCTGATGACGGCCGCGGTGGCGATGGTGGCCGGCGGCCTGATTCACTCTGCCCGGCTGGCGCGGATCATGGGCAAGTCGATTACCCCCATGAACACGGGGCAGGGGCTCCTGGCCAACGTAGTATCGAGCGCGTTGGTTATCGGGGCCTCGCTCATCAGGTCTCCAGTATAGACGACGCATGTGTCCAACGGCGTGATTTTGGGGTCGGCATGTGGATAGGGCACGCGAACTGGCGACTCGTGTCGGGCATCGTTGCGGCTTGGGTCGGGACGTTGCCCCTCGCCTGCATGCTGAGTTTCGCCATCGGATCGTGGCTGCGGGCTTCTTAGCCGGCGACCTCGGCTTGCCAGGCCATCCTTCCAGATGCTATAGTACCAGTTTCTCCGAATTTCCCATGCGGGGACGCCAAACGAACTACGTTCCAGGAGACCTCCCGTGAAGAAAGACATCCATCCGAACTACGTGCCGTCCAAAGTGACCTGCGCGTGCGGCAATACTTTCGAAACGGGCGCGGTCGTGCCTGAGATTCACGTCGAGATTTGCTCGTCCTGCCACCCGTTCTACACGGGCAAACAGAAGTTTGTGGACAGTGAAGGCCGCGTCGAGCGCTTCCGCAAGAAATACGGCACGGCCACCGCCGCCAAATAAGAAGCGCCGTCATGGAAGACGCGATGCGCACCCGCCTCCTCTCTATCGTCGAGGAGCACCAGAAACTCTCCGAACTCATGGCCACGCAAGAAGTGGCCTCCAATCCCAACGAATACCGCAAGCACGCTAAGGCTCAGGCGAACGTCGGGGAAACGGTTCGCAAGTTCGAGATCTACCAGGCAAACGAACAACACCTCGCCGATGCCGTGAACCTGCTCAAAGACGAATCCGATCCGGAGATGCGGGAATTGGCCGAGGAGGAGAAGAGTGGCCTCACTGCGGCTCTCGAAGAAGGGGAGATGGAACTCCGCCTCCTGTTGATTCCGAAGGACCCGAACGACGAGAAGAATACCATTGTCGAAATTCGCGCGGGAACGGGAGGCGACGAAGCGGCCCTGTTTGTGGCGGATCTCTTCCGCGCCTACTCGCGCTACGCCGAAACCATAGGCTGGAAGGTCGAGATACTAAACTCGAACGAAACCGGGATCGGCGGCTTCAAGGAAATCAGTTTCAAGATCTCCGGCGACAACGTCCATGGCCGCATGAAGTTCGAGGGCGGCACCCATCGGGTTCAGCGTGTGCCCACCACGGAAACGCAGGGGCGCGTCCACACTTCCGCCGTTACGGTAGCCGTCCTGCCCGAAGCCGAAGAAGTCGAGGTCGATATCGACGTTAACGATTTGCAGATTGACGTCTATCGTTCTTCGGGGCCTGGCGGACAGAGCGTCAACACCACCGATTCCGCCGTGCGGATTACGCACAAACCAACCGGCCTCATGGTGACCTGCCAAGACGAAAAATCTCAGCACAAGAATAAGGCCCGCGCCATGTCCATCCTGCGCGCCCGCCTCTTTGCCCGGATTCAGGAGGAAGAACAGTCCAAGCGTTCGGCCGAGCGTCGCAGCCAAGTCGGCAGCGGCGACCGCAGCGAACGGATCCGTACCTACAATTTTCCTCAAAACCGCTTGACCGATCACCGGATCGGCCTATCGCTCCACCGCCTCGAAACAGTCATGGAAGGCGATTTTGCCGAAGTGATCGACGCCCTCATCGCGGCAGACCGGACGGCTAGGCTCTAGATTCTAGAGAAATTCACGAAGGACTATTGGGTCTCCGGAAGGCGGCTGGGCAAGGCGCAGCATCCCCCTTCAAAGGGGTACTATTATCCCCCGAATATCCCCTAAGTCTGCGTTTGAAGGGGGATCAAGGGGATGGTGTCGAGGCAAGAACTATTGAAGTAGTGCGCCAGGAAGCTGTGCGCGAGATGAGGGTGGGCCCCTCGTGGCCGGGTTTC
>CAYNZS010000132.1:0-11167 GCA_964401695.1 uncultured Nitrospirales bacterium | reverse complement strand
CCGCCGTTTTTCCCCTGGTGGGAAGAACGAGACTTGGACCTTGGCTAACCCTAGCAGCCCGTGGTAAAAGAATCACCGGCGTTGAAGAATCGACAGACACCTCTTAGTATGAAGCGCATCTCGTGAGGAAACGAGACGAGCAGTGTCATGGGTGAAATCAACCGAAGCGAATCTATGCGAAACACTGCCTTGGCGAGTGGGGCCGGGATTGTGGCGAAGTTGTCGCTCCGCCACCGGCCGCCGGCTAGGCGACGAAGGAGTCCGGATCCATGCTGACCGAAGAACAATTAGATTACTTGCGCAAATGGGACACACCGACGATTGCCAACGGGCTGGAGTGGGGGGAGCTGCCGGAAAAGCACGGGCAAAGCCGCCTCGATGGCGTCTTTAGTCCAAAGATCAGAAGCATCTTGCCCGATTTGGGTATCGTGAACGGCTACGCGGCGACAGCGACCATTCGCGCTTCGAGGCCCCGGGAAGATAGCGATCCCTACGCGAGCAACCTCAAGTACTGGAAGTATATCGCCTCGCTGCCGAAACCGACGATCATGGTCATACACGACCACGATGCGCCCAACCCCGTCGGTTCGTTCTGGGGCGAAGTAAACGGCAACGTCCACAAGACATTGGGCTGCGTCGGCTTGGTCACCGACGGCGGAGTCCGGGACCTTGACGAGGTGCGCGGGCTCGGGTTCCAGTTCTTCGCGGCCGACGTGCTCGTCTCGCACGCCTACGTACACCTCGTCGATTTCGGGAATCCCGTCGAAGTTGGCGGCGTAACCGTCAATTCGGGTGACCTCATCCAGGGCGATCAGCACGGCGTCATCAAGATCCCCGAAAGCATCGCCGACATCCTCGGACAAGCCTGCTACGACCATTTCAAGAGTGAGCGAGCGCTCGTCGAGTTCTGTCAGACGCCCGGCGCAAACGCCGAAACTTTGATCGACTTCGTGACCAAGAAGGGCTAGGGTGGGGTCTTGCGCAAAGGCGCCAAGTCGGTAATCAACCTGGTAGCACGGGCATCCTGCCCGTGATTCATGGGCTGGAAGCCCATGCCATCAGGCTCGTTCACACGCAGAAGCACAAGAACGAGGGGGCGGGAGATTTCGGCGAGGACTCCTCGTGGAGGAGGCCGTGTAAATCCAAGAAGGCCGTCTGAATCTGGCGTGCCGGTCCAGAGAAATGATATAAGTCATGGATTCGGGCCGAGAGCCCGCTCTTGATTGACTCGGTAGACACTCTTCTCACGATCACTACGCAATCACCTCGAATTCAATTTCCTGCCGCCTATAGTGGGCCGATGAAAGGAGCGCATGCATGAAGGTCGCGCAAGCTATTGCCGAAATTCTGAAACGCGAAGGCGTGGAATTTGTGGTCGGATATCCCGTCAATCTCATGTACGAGGCGGCCGCGGATTTTGATATTCGCACCATTGTCGTGCGGCAGGAACGTACGGCCGCCCACATGGCTGACGCCTATAGCCGAATGAATTCGGGCAACAAGATTGGCGTGTTTATTTGCCAGCACGGGCCCGGCGCCGAGAACTCCTTCGGCGGTGTGGCGCAGGCCTACAGCGAATCGGTCCCCATTCTCTGCATCCCGATGGGCTACCAACGCCGGATCATGAATGTCTATCCGAATTTCAACTCTGCGCTCAACTACCGCAACGTCACGAAGTCGTCCGAGTCATTGACGATGGGCAAAGCCGTCCCAGAGGTGATGCGGCGTGCCTTCGCGCAGCTTCGGAACGGCCGGCCCGGCCCCGTCCTCGTCGAGGTGCCCATGGATGTATTCGGCGAGGATGTTGGCGATACGGTGGACTACACGCCGAGCTTCCATACGCGTACCGCGCCCGAGCCCGCCGCCGTGAAGAAGGCGGCCGAGGTGCTGGCCGCGGCCGAACGCCCCGTCCTCTACGCCGGCCAGGGCGTGCACTATGCCGAGGCTTGGCCCGAACTGAAGGAGCTCGCCGAGCTTCTCTCGATCCCCGTTACTACGAGTCTGGAAGGGAAGAGCGCGTTCCCCGAGAACCATCCGCTTTCCCTGGGTTCGGGCGGACGCGCCCTGCCGCAGCCGGTCCACGAATTCTTGTCCGACGCGGATGTCATCTTCGGCGTGGGGTGCAGTTTCGCTCAAACTGGATTTGGCATCAACTTCACCACGCGGGGATACCTCAAGGGCGACAACCCGCCGGCCATCATTCACTCGACCTTGGATCCCAACGACTTGAACCGGGGCATTGAGATCCAACACGCCCTGGTCGGCGACGCGCAACTCACCTTGCAGGCGATTCTCGACGAGTTGAAGGGTAAGCCTAACAAGCCGGCGGAACTGCGCAGCAAGGAAGTGCCGCCGAGAATTGCAAGCATCAAGAATGCATGGCTCGAAGAGTGGAAACCGAAGCGTACCTCCGAAGAGATCCCCATCGACCCGTACCGCGTGCTTCACGACCTGTTGGCGACGGTCGATGTCGAGAATACGATCATTACCCACGACGCCGGAAGCCCGCGGGATCAACTGTCGCCCTTCTGGGAGAGCATCGCGCCGCTGAGCTATATCGGTTGGGGAAAGACGACGCAGTTGGGCTATGGGCTCGGGCTGGCCATGGGCGCGAAGCTGGCTCATCCGGACCGCCTGTGCGTCAACGTGTGGGGCGACGCGGCTATCGGTTTCACCGGCATGGACTTCGAGACGGCGGTCCGCGAGAAGATCCCGATCCTATCCATTCTAATGAACAACTTTGCCATGGCCGTCGAGATTCCGATCATGAAGACGTCCACCGAGAAGTACGGGACCACGAATATTTCCGGACACTATGCCGACATGGCCAAAGCCTTCGGCGCCTACAGCGAACGGATTGAAGACCCGGCCGACATCGTGTCCGCCATCAAGCGGGGCATTCAGGCTACGGAAGAAGGCAAACCGGCCCTGCTCGAATTCATCACAGGCAAAGATTTCAAATATTCGGTATTCTCTTAACCCGGTTAGCCCGGTTATCAGGACTAAAACTACAAGTCAGGTTTTCATCATGTTCAATAAATTTCACGTAGCTGAAGACATCGCTGTCCGCATTCAGGGCGACGACATGCGCGCCACCGTCGAGAATATCTTCCTGAAAATAGGCGCGCCAGAGAAAGACGCGAAACGTTCCGCGGACGCGCTTCTCTACGCGGACCTCCACGGGATCGACTCCCACGGAGTCAGTAACATGATGAAGTTCTACGTGTCGTCCATCCGGAAGGGCGACATCAATCCCGCACCGGTCATAAAGATCAAGAAGGAAGCGCCAGCCGTCGCTACGGTGGACAGCGACAAAGGCTTGGGCCTGACCGTCGGCCCGCAGGCCATGGAACTGGCCATGGATAAAGCCGAAACCTGCGGCATGGGTTCAGTGTCCGTGACCAACGGCCAGCACTTCGGCGCGGCGGCCTACCACGCGCACCTGGCTCTGGAACGAAACATGATCGGCCTGGCGATGACCCAGGGCGGCCTCTACATGCCACCTACCCATGGCTCGAAACCGATCATGGGCGTGAATCCGGTCGCGATGGCCGTGCCCACGCGCGACGAAGCGCCTTTTCTCTTCGATGCCTCGACCAGTTCCGTAGCCGTCAACAAGATCATCCTGGCGCGGCGGAACGGAGTGAACATTCCCGGCGGCTGGATTGCCAAGCCGGATGGCACTCCCATCATGGAAGAACAGCCCGCGCCCGAGAAATTCACCATGTTGCCCGTCGGCGGGACCCGGGAGATCGGCTCGCACAAAGCGTACAGCCAAGCCGTGATGTGGGATGTCCTCTGCGGACTTCTCAGCGGCGGAGGGCCCGGCTTCCTGCGCCGCGACGGCATTTGCCACCACTTCATCGCCTACAACATCGACGCCTTCACCGACCTCGAATCCTTCAAAGACGACATGGACTTCTACATGAAGAGCCTGCGCGAGTGCGAACCTGCGCCGGGCGAGGACCGCGTTCTCTACGCGGGTCTGCCCGAACACGAAACCTATCAAGACCGCAGCGTGAACGGCATCCCCTACCATCCCGAAGTGATCAAGTGGTTCCACAAAAAAACCGCCGAACTCGGAGTCGAACACCAACTGGGCGACTAACCCGCCGCGACACTTCAATGCGCTTCCCGCTTCAACCTGAGAGCGCTTTCATCGACGAAGACGGCCGTCCGCGCAGATCGATGAAGTGACCGCTCTCGGATAGTCTAGCCCGGACTCCACAGGAGGCGGTCGTGGCGTGACGCGTGGGATGCTGCTGGTTCACGGCGCTGGTGGTGCCGGGTTCGCGCCAGGCAGGTCGTGCCAGTGGCCGTGTTCGGCGGACCAGGTCTTGCCTGGAGGGGCTGCTCCCGGAGGTTGGGGCGCGGACTGGTATTGCTGCGGTAGGCCCTCGGTCGCTTCATGCCAGTGGCCGTGTTCGGCGGACCAGACTTTTCCTGCCGGCGCGGGCCCGGCCGGCTGCCCGGTGTATGTTCCCGTATTCTTCACGGGCGGGGCCGTCGGCGCCGGCGATTTACTTGCGTTGGCGGCAACGATAAGTAGTAATCCGACGACACATGCGCTGGCGATTCCGCCCCGAACAAGGGTCATCTTAGGGTTCCTTTTCGCGTCCGCGCCCTCCGCGCCGCAGCAATGCTTGTATTTCTTACCACTTCCGCATTCACACGGTGTGTTGGGGCCGAGCTTGGTGGGCATGGTCTGTCTCCTCACGAGGAAGGGATCGCGTAGCGTACGCCGCAGTCTAGGATACCTCCCGCGCCGAGCCCCAATCAAGACGCTCCTGGCCGACGAGTTGGGTGTGTTCTTCTCTTTCGCACACACGCGGAAAGCCCGCTCTTGGCCACGGGGTCGCGCGTCCAGCGCTCTGCGCCGAGTTCGTCATCTTGGAAGAGGAGGGTTGCCAGGCCGTTTCTCGTGTCTTATTCGATGTGCGAGTGTATTGACTCGTAATTGGCGCAGCTTCTGAAAGCGAGGAAGAGCGTACGTTTTCTGTCATCCTGGACGCAGTGAAGGATCTCGATACGCCAGAAGCGCAACGAAATGGAGATGCTTCGCTCAGCATGAATCGACACACTAGTAACCACGCGAAAGTGCTAAACGTGACTCGGATTAAAGGCGGTTGCCGCGGGCGCGAGCGGCGCTCAGGCAGAGCCGGGCCATGCCGATGAGGACCGCCAGCCCGGACGCGGCCGAGATCCACACGCCCACGCGCAGGGAGAAGGGGTCGAAATGGAACTCGACGGCGTGTTCGCCCGCGGGCAGTTCGACGCTTCTGAATACGTCGTCCTTTGGGGAAACGGTTAGGGTTTCCTTGCCACTGCGCGCTTTCCAACCCGGATAATGCGCTTGCGCGACGACGAGGCGTGAGGGTTCGGAGGACTGCGTCCGTATGACGAGTCGTCCGTTCGACTGTTTTTCGGTCGAGGGATTCGCCAGTTGTTGCTTAGGCGCGGCGAGTGGGGGAGTGATCGGCTCCAACCACGCCTGCCCCGGGCGGGACACCGTTTGGAATAGCCCCCTGCCTGACGGGAAAGCATGCTTCAACCGCAAGCCGCTTCGCGCTTTGGCCCACTGCCCGCCATGTCCGTCTTGACGGCGGATGTCGCCGGTCTCCAGAACGAGTCCCACGCCGCCCGCTGTCTGGAGCAAGAACGGGTCGTCGTTCGCCCTGTCCATGTACGCCGCCGTCTGACGAAGGACCCGGCTCCGAGTCCCGGGCAGGTGGGGAACGAAGTTGCCTCCCAGTGGCCAGGCTTCTTGGCCGCCGGCGGTTGCGATACGCATGGACGATCCGGCAAGGGACTCGATTGTGGGCGTGGAGGGGTAGAGATAGTCCACATTTGTCCGCGCGGTCAAGGGGAGAAATGCCGCCAGCAGATCGACGGCGGTCAACGCGGCCATTCCGTAGGCCATCAGCCGGGGTGACGGTTTGAGCAGCGTGGCCGCAACCATTCCGGCGAACACTACGACTATCGCGAGGAGAAGGGCGGCATGAGGCACGATACTTCCATGTTCCGGATTGGCCGTGCGAAGCACGATTACAGCCGCAAGCGCGCCCACGGCCCCCACCCCAAGCAAGGCGGCAGCAAAGCGTTTCAGCGAGGAGGTGCACTGTTCCGGGGTCAACTCGAGCCACGATTCGGCTGCGGCCGCCCCGCCCAAAGCGAAGGCGAAAGCGTTCGCGGCGAGTAGGTGTTGCGTGCCGATTTGGAGGGTTGTAGAGCGTTCGATAAGTGGGCCCGCGGCGAGGGCGAACACGTAGAACGCGGTCGATACGCTGAGGAGCGCGTCCATGCGCTGGCGGTGCGGGCCCTCGACGCAGTGGCGAAGCGCACACCACAACACGATGAGCAGGAGTTGCACGAAGCCCATGTGGACGAGCCCGCTAGTCCGGGGCGAGACCAGGCTGCCGCCCTCGCCGGCGGAAATGAAGCCCGGCGAGAAGATGCCGAAGAACTCGCGGAATCCGGCCGCATGAACCGCATTGAGGATGTTGGAAACGGAGAGGCGATACCATTCAATGTACGGCGCCAGTTGAAGGGCCGCGAGTCCGAGGGAAGACCCGGCCGCGGCAGCGTAATACAGCAGGATGGACCGCCTCGAAGTGGCCCGTTCCATCATGGTGAAGCGGGCGAGCAGGTAGCAGAGGCCGTAAGCCCATATGACGGCGACCGCAGCCCCATCGCCACCCAGAAGCATGAGTGCGCCAATGCCCGCGCCTGCCGGCCAGTATTCTCCCTGGCCCAGAGCCAGACGCTCGATAAACAGGAAGAGCAGCGGCGTCCACGGCATGACATCCGAAACTGGATGCGCGGGCAGCAGCATGAAGTGTCCGCATAACTCAAAGGCAACGGCGACGAGTAGCGCGAAGGGGCCATGAAAACCGAGCTTACGTGCTACGTAGTAAGCCGCCAATCCCGCTACCAGCATCTTCAGTAAGGCTGAGAGGGCCAACGCGCGCGCCGGTCCGAATAGGTAAAAGGGCAACGAAAAGGGAGAAAGGCAACGCGACTCCCATGAGGCGAAGAAGGGGTATCCGAAGCCCTCGATGGAGTTCCAGAGCAGGCCATCCTTGCCGCTTGGAGCTTCGGCGAGGAACGCATACGCTAGGTATATCGTTTCGGCTTCGATGCGGGCGACGGGATCCTCTGTGGGGATCAAGCCGGCAGGACGGGCCTCTTCCCAGGGCCAATGGCTGTATATAGACGATGCGTCCAACGGGACCGTGTCTCCGGCAAGCCCCGAAAACAGCACCGCCACAGCCAAAGCCACGACGATCAGGATGTTGACGCCCTCATCGAGAAGCAACTGGGTGCTTGGTTTCACCGTCTGTCCTCATCCCAGGCCACCTACCCCCCTTTCAGATCCAGAACGCGACGCGCTCGAACCGACCGCGTCCATGAGCCGGGGATCGTACCGAATTCCCGGTTCTCCTTCAATTGGCCTGTTCGGTTGGATACTCATAAAGGCGCCGTAGCATCCGTTACCCTGCGACAAGGAAGATACCGCGTATCACGCGGATTTCAGCGGCGCCAATAGCCCTCATCCCTGGGGTACAAAGAGCACCTTGGCCGCTTTTCGGCTCGCTGCCAGTTTAAAGCCTTCTTCGCCCCTGGAGAGCGGAAGGTGGTGGGTGATGATGGGGGCGATGTCGATTCTTCCGGTTGACATCAGTGCGAGCGCTCTCTTCCAAGTGTCTTTGTCGAACGCGTACGCCCCGATTAAAGATTTGCGGCGGCGGACGAGGTCGATGGGGTCAAACGACGCGTCGCCGGAATGAATCCCGATGACTACCACCTTGCCACCGTTCTTGACCAGCCTCAGTCCCTGCGAGATGGTATGTGGAACCCCAGTGGCCTCAAACACGCAATCCAAGCGTCCAGCGATCTCCCGTGTACGCTTGATTGGAGCCTCGTTGTCGACGTTGATGATCGCATCCGCCCCCATCTGTTCGGCAATTTCGAATCGCCTTTTATCGACGCTGGTTCCGGTGACGATAATCTGTGACGTGCCGGCGGCCTTTAGGAGCTGGACGGTCAATAGGCCAATGGGGCCCGGGCCGAACACGGCGGCCGTCTGGCCCGGTTTGATGCCCGAGAGATCGATCGCGTTCAGGGCAATGGACAGGGGTTCGCAAAGGGCCGCAGTTTCATCAGAAACGTTATCCGGAATTTTGAAGATGTCGGCTCCCCCTGATCCTCAAGAAATCAGAGAATGCGCCGTCGCTGGTCAGACCCAAAGCGTACCGCTTTCTGCAAGCGTCGCCTTTTCCAACCAAGCAAAACTCGCATTCACCGCAGGGGAAAGCCGGCATGGCTGTAATACGGTCGCCTACTGAAACTTCGGTTATCTTGTCGCCAATCTCGACGACTCTGCCGGCAAATTCGTGCCCTAGCACAAGAGGCATAGGAAGCCATTCGTAGCCGGCCGTCCACTCAAAGACATGAAGGCCGCAGCCGCAGAGGCTCCCTGCCACGACCTCTACGAGAATGTCGTTTTCTCCGGCCACGGGCTCCTCCAAATCGAGTATATCGATTCCGGATTCGGCCTTGGTCTTCACAATCGCTTTCATCTGAGCTCCGTCCGTGTCTTGTTCTTGAGCTAGTTCGACGGATGGCCGCGCCGCGAAGTAGTTGACCGTAGCGCGTTCACACGGCTCCGCGGAGTTCGAGAATATGGCCCGCGCCATCCGGTGGCGATCCTCGATCTAATCAGAAGCGAGAGGGAATTTCAACTGCCTATTGGCCAGTTCCTGCTCACTGTCAATCAGCGTTGGCAGCGCTAGCCCGGTAAATAAAACGAACTCCTCCTTCGCTTCTAGTACTCCTCGGAATTAGAATGGAGCATTGGGAGAAGCACACCACGGAGAGTAATTCATAAGAACGCTGAAACGCTTCGATAACGTTCCCCTCGAAGCGGGTCCATGCTCGCAAGACTAAACATAGCGACAATCATGAAAAGGAGGATGTATGTTCGAATTGAGCGGAAAAGTAGCGATTGTCACGGGCGGCAACGGTGGAATCGGTCTGGGAATGGCCCTGGGCCTCGCGAAGGTCGGTGCGCACATTGCCATTTTTGGCCGGAACCGAGAGAAGAACGCGGCCGCGCTCAGCGAGATCGAGGATCTGGAAGTGCGAGCAAGCGCCCACGTTGTGGATGTTACGAACGCGCCGGCTATCGAGAAAGCTGTAAAGGATGTGACGGGCCGTTATGGAGGTCTTGACATCCTCGTGAACAATGCGGGAATGAACATCGGCGTTCGTCCGGAGGAATTGTCGGAGAAGGATTGGCACACCGTGCTCGACACAAATGTGACGAGCGCTTTTCTGTGCAGTAAGATCTGCTATCCGGAGCTTCAAAATGCCGGCGGAGGCAAGATCCTCAATTGCGGGTCGATGTACTCTCTCTTTGGCGCGTCATTCGTGCCAGCCTATGGAGCGAGTAAAGGCGCTATGGTCCAACTGACGAAATCGCTCGCGGTCGCATGGGCAGCCGACAACATTCAAGTGAACTGCTTTCTGCCGGGATGGATCAACACCGATCTGACTGCCGGAGCCAAAAAGCGAATCCCTGAGTTACGCGACAACGTGTTGCGACGGACACCGGCGGGACGGTGGGGTGAGCCGAAGGATCTGGAAGGCATCGCCGTCTTTCTAGCCAGCGAAGCTTCGGATTTCATTACGGGCGCCGCGATTCCCGTCGATGGTGGATATACGATCAGCGGTTAAGTCTCTAGCCAAAGACTGTCACCGCTCTTCTACTCCTAAGAAACCAATTCTCCGGTTTCAATGTCGAGTAGTTTGAGATGATCCCCAATACTTGGACAACTTTTGAGAATCGCCTCAGGATGACAGAACTAACCCCCCTCCCTGGTTTAGGGAGGGGCTGGGGAGGGTCGATATTTCACAATTTACCCCGGCACGGGGGTGGGCACTATTAAGGTGGGCTATTCGGCTGCGTTTTGGTCGGTTATAGCCGTTCTCTAGTGGTTTTTCTCGAACTGCGTCTTGTCTCTCGTGCGTATGATGATATGCGAGACGCCCCTTTCACCACGGCCGGTGCGCTGGATAGCACCCTCGGCACGGGCGACAAGACCGTCTTCTCGATCGGCGGGAACTACGCCGAATACCCCTACGCCATCGGGCTGGATAACAACGACCGCGTACTGGGAGTCGGATTCACCGACAGCGGATCGGATCGAAATGCGATTCTGGTGCGATTCTTGAACCAGGATTCGTCTATGGTTTGCGTCGATTCGAGTGTGACATCGCAGGTGACAAGCGACTTCTTCCACGGCCGCTCCGAAAATATCATCGGGTGAAGATATGCATGAACGACACCACGAGTCCGCTCAGCGCGACCTCGTTTACCTTTAACACGTCAGGAAGCACGGCGGCCTCCGACATCGAATCGGCTTCTCTGTACTTCACGGGCACGAGCAATGCGTATGCCACCACGATTCAGTTCGGTTCGCCTTCCGCTTCGCCGAGCGGCGCGTTCACGATTACCGGAACGCAAGCGTTGGGCCATGAAGAGAATTATTTTTGCTCGAATACACCATCGCTTCGGGAGCGACGCTGACGAACGTAGTCGATGCTACTTTCACGTCGGTCACAGTCAGCAGCGCGAGAACGCCAAGCGCACGATTACCGCGTCCTACTACCCGGTCTACACCAGCGACAATACCTACGGCGCCTACATCACCGACGAAACCAATGGCTACCCCGACTACACCGGCCAAACCGCCAATGTCGATCCCTGTTCAAGCTACACTTTTTCCTATACGGTCGCGGCCGGAGACTTTCCCAACTATCCGCCCCAGCTCGCCGTTTGGATTGACTGGAACCAGAGCTACACGCTCGACGACTCGGGGGAGGAGTATCTTCGATCGGCCGTGTCAATCGTGGGCCCCACACGTTTTCGATAGCGGTGCCGGCCGGTGCTACGGCCGGCAACACGCGGATGCGCGTCGCCTCTAACCCGGATATTTCACCATCCCAATTGAGAAAAGCCGATTCCTTTCGCATAAAGGCCTTGCGAGAAGCACTTTGAGCACACGATAAGGAGCCGGCTTTATGAAGACAGAGTGTGCACCGGTTCAGATTGAATTTACAGGGCCGGGGCGGCGCACGGTTCGAGGCGCGTTTGACGGGGGCCATA
>CAYNZS010000131.1:0-11178 GCA_964401695.1 uncultured Nitrospirales bacterium | reverse complement strand
ATCGAACGGCTCTGGCGCAGCCTCAAATACGAAGAAGTCTACCTCCACGCCTACGGCAGCATCCCCCAAGCCCGGGACGGCATTCGCCGCTGGATGCACTTCTACAACCACAGGGGAAAACACCAGATCCTTGAAAAACGAACGCCGGATACCCTCTACTATGAGAACTTAAACGCTGAAGCAAGAGCCTCGGCATAACCCCATGGGCAATCCACTCAACAATCGCGATTTAGTGTACAAGGGATGGGGTCCACCTCAAACTCGGACGATGCCTCCGATCAGTGTCTTTGGAAGGCTTGGAACAGGCAGGTTTATGATTTCTGGTTATGACTCGGCGTATCCGCCTCTGTGCGTGTCTATCGCAATCATGCTTTCTATCGTCCTCGCCAGAGTTTTGGGCTGGAGTTCGTGCTGGCACGTCATTCTTGCTCTCTGGACGGCCTTGATAGTCCTAGTGTTCGTCGGGCCAAGTCTCAAGACTTGGCGCCTTACCGGAGAATACCGATCATCGTCAAACCCAGGATTACGTTTAAAGAAACCCGATGACATCTTCCGGCAAGTGTAGCGGGCTGCCTCACCTACCTTCTTGGCAAGTCCGGCCCTGGGCCTGCGTTGTCCCCCGGTCCGGCCGAAAACGATAGGATATCGTTAAGGTTCGGCAGAGCGGGGTTGGTGTGCACGATGCGCCAAGGACCTTCGGCGTTGGTGAAGGTTAGCCAAGTTTCTCCTGTCGTTGCCCGGGGGAAGTAGGCGGGGATGTCAGCGAAGCGGCCGGTGGCGTCCGTTTCGGCGAGGCCGTTGAAACGGGCGTAGAGCAGTACGCGGACTTCTCGGACGTTTCCGAATCTGGAGAAATCCCAACGCCGGATCTGGCGATCCATGCGGAGGCGGTCGTAGCGGTCGAAGAACCACTGGTAGGACCGAAGCGCGTATTGGAAGCCCCAGCCTTGCGCGTCTTCGTAGTCCGTGGCGTAGAGGTCCGCGACGCCGTTCAGGCGTTCCGCGGCGAAGGCCGATTCCCATTCGAGGATGCGATCGGCGATGTTTTTGGCCGCGGCACGTTGTGCGCCGCCCAGCCCTTCGAGATTGGGCCACCATTCCGTCTTCGAGGGACGCGTATCCTTGCGCTGGATCGGCAGGCTCGCTGCGGAGCGTTGCGTTCTTCGCAGCGTCACCTCGTGGGCATGGTGGCTCAACGTGCGGTTCACGGCCCGGTAGTCGCCGAAGTTTACCGTGCCAGCATATGGTTGCTTCTCATTGGTTCGAGCCTCGACGCGGTAGGTTGCGGTTTGGCCCCGTGGCGCACTCTCGTCTAGGAAACGGCGAGTTTCGATGTCTTCTGCGATGAGTGAGAAGCCCTTCTCGCCGCCCGCGCGGCGATAGACGCGAAAATCCAGGTCGCCTTCGCGAAAGGGCCAGGAAACAATAACGCCGTTCTGCCCCCTGTCGGCGCGAAAGCCGACGACGGGCGCGGCGGCTTCCGGCAGGCGAAAGGTTTGCGACTCGAACAGATTCTCGCGGGTGTGCAGGATGAAAGTGTGCTTCCCTGCGGATATTACGAAAGCCGTGCCCTGCTCCGCGGGCGAGTAGTGCCGCAGCAGCGTGTCGCGCCACGCGCCCACGGTCGGCAAGTCACCCGGTCCAATTACGCGCTCGAAGGACCCAAGGCGTTCTTCGTTCGTGTGGGCCGAGAAGATGGGGATCCAGTAGTTGCGCCCGGTGTTGGGGATCAACTCGGGGACCTGCCCGGGCCGCTCCAAGCCGTACGCGCCATGGAGCATGTGCCCGTCATCGTGGACTCCGTCAATATCGGTAAGGTTCGCATGGAATGCCTTCGCCGTTCGCGACGGCGCGAGCCGGTACGCCACCTTTACCTTCTCGCGAATAGCGTCTTGTTCGACGATGAGTCCGGTGTCTGCCAAAGCTGCGAGCGCCGGACGCAAAACGGGCTCCCAGTATGTGCCACGCGACTCGCCAAACCACAAATCCTCTGGCTTGCGAAGATGGTACACCGTCGCGCCCAGCATGCTTCCCTGCAACAGCATAGCGTTGTAGAGCTCCGGGGGCATGACGACGCTGTCCCCTTGGGCGTGGCCAAACTGCCCAGGCCGAATGAAGCCGGCCTCGCGGTACCAATCGGAGGAAATGGAAATGCCCCAGTCTTCGACGGCGCCTTCAAGCCAAAGGCCCATCAAAGCCGATATGCGCGTGATGTTGTGATGGCCGCGCTGGAGGTTGAGCGGCAAGACTCGGGATTGGTTTTTCTTGATCGTGTCGTACAACCGCGAGCACCAGTCGTTCGACATGACGCGCGGCCAATGCAATTCGTCCAACGCGATGGCCGCGAAGCGCCGGACCTTCGCTGTTTCCTCGATAAGGGCCGCGAGCCATCTTGCCTCGGGCGGCTCGCCCATCGCGTCGCCGTTCGCGAATTCATGGTATTGATTGAAAGCGAGGCCTTCGACATAGGCCCCCTTGATGGTCGAGTACCCACGCAACAGCCCGGTGACTGTCGAAACGGGGTACAGGTGTGCCCCGGCGTCTATTCCAGCCGTTAGGAAGACAGGGACGTCCTCCTTCTGAAGTGCCGCCAGAACCGTCTCCAGGTACTCGCGCTCCGAATCCGATTGGAGTGAGACGAAAGGAAGCCTGAACATGGCATGAGGTTCCAGGTTGCTGGGCAGCGAGCGCCACGCGTCTAGTATCGAGTTAGCGACTTCCCGCGGCTGGTTGGACAGCGGCGGCGCGTCGAACAGAAACAGCGGGGCGTCCGCGGAGATCGCGCCGGCCAAACTGGACGACAGCAAGCACGCGCAACAAGTCAGCATTCTGAGCGTATGGGGTCTCAAGAACTACCTCCAAGAACCTCATCTTAGGGCAGGCTTCCCCATTGTTACAACAGGGAGTCTTCGCCGGGTGGCTATCTCAAGAACAACGCTTCCGCGTTGCGCGTAGTCGCCGCTAGCAGCTCATCGAGCTTGACGCCGATGGTTTCCGCCAGCGATTCCGCTGTTAGCCGAACGTGCGCCGGCTCGCATCGTTTACCTCGAATGGGCTGCGGCGCGAGATAGGGTGCGTCCGTTTCCACGAGCAACCTGTCGCGGGGGACAAGCCCGGCCACCTCTCGAAGCTCGGCCGCTTTCGGAAAGGTAACGTTGCCCGCGAAAGAAATGTGAAAACCCCACGATAGCGTCCGCTCGGCAAAATCCGAGTCGCCCGCGAAGCAATGCATAACGCCTCCCGTAAGCCACGTGTGATACTCGTCCAGAATCGCGCACAGGTCGCTGGTCGATTCTCGGTTGTGGATTACCACGGGAAGGGCCAATTCGGCGGCCAACTCGAGTTGGCTGCGGAATCCCGCCGCCTGAACGTCCTTAGGCGTGTCGTTGTACTTGAAGTAGTCCAATCCGATCTCGCCGATTGCTACGACTTCTGACGCGGTGGCCAACGTACCCAACTCGTCGAGAACTTCAGAGGTAACGGTCGCCGCGTGATAGGGATGGACGCCGACAGCCGCGTAAACATTTGGCCGCGTCAATCCCACGGCCTCGCGGCTCGATTCGAGGTCGTCTCCGATGACGACCAGCCAGTCCAACGCATCGAGTGCGCTCGCTATGACTTCTTCGCGGTCGTCGTCGAATTTTACGTCCTGCAGGTGACAATGCGAATCGACCAAGGGCATCAGTTCTGGGTACCCTCGCCGCCCTGATTCTTTTTCTGCGCGCCCCCGCCACCCGAGTGCCTGCGCCTGCGCCGCTTCCGCTTCGGCTGATTCGCGCCCTCGGTATTTCCTTCCGCGTTAGCCGTCTTAGCAGCCTCGTTGCCGACCGACTCGGGCTTCGGCCGTGAGGACGGTTCCCCCGGAGGCGCCGTCTCGACAGCATCTTGCGCTTGACTATCCGCCGGGGTCGCCTTACCCTCGGAACCGGGCTTGCGTTCGCCCTGCTTCCGAGCTTCGCCCGCCTTCTCCGGCAGCCCACGGCCCCGGCGCCCTTCCGGCGCGCCTTCCCTCGCGACGACGTCCGCTGCGTCCTGGGCGTTCGCTTCCATCTTATCGCGCACCCGCGCCAACTCTTCGGGTTTAGGCCCGCCGGGGCGCTTACGGCCACGCTTCTCCAGCGAGTACAACTCGTTCTCATAGCTGAGGCAGCACATGAGCCGCCCGCACTGACCACTCAGTTTCGCGGGGTTAAGCGACAGGCTCTGCCTCTTCGCCATTTTCATCGAGATGGGCACGAAATCGGTTATCCAAGCGGTGCAACACAACTCGCGGCCGCACGATCCGATGCCGCCGACCATCTTCGCCTCGTCGCGCACCTGAATATGGCGCAGCTCGATCCGGGTCTTCAACTCCTGTGCGAGATCGCGCACCAGTTCCCGAAAATCCACCCGGTCTTCAGCCGTGAAATAGAAGATAACTTTGCGCCGGTCGAATCCGTACTCGCATTCCACCAACTTCATGGGCAGGTTGCGCTCGCGAATCTTTTCTTTGCACGTCGCCTTCGCCCGCTCCTCGTCATCGAGAATCTGACGGTGCGTGATATTGTCATGATCCGTCGCCGCCCGGACCACGGTCATCTTGTATCGATCTTCCGATTCGGGAGGACACTCTTCGGGCGGCAAAACGCAAACCCCGTACTCCAGGCCACGGTCGCTTCGCACCACGCACGGGGTGTCTCGTTCCAGAGGAACATTGCGGCTAATAAACGTAATCACGCGATGGGGCTTGCGCAGCCGCACCTTTACAGTCTGCATGAGTTCGCACTCCTGGCTCGTCGCCAGTCCGATGAGCTATCCGGACTAGGGAGCGAGGGCAAAGAAGAGGTCGCGAAAGACGCGCTCTTCGTTAAGAAATCGTTCCAAGTAGAGCCGCGCCTTGCCGATGGCGCCAATCGGATCGCCGGGCGGCCCCGCCGATTTGAGCAAGGCCTCTTGATCGAGATTCAGAATATGGATTGCGCCGCCCGTAGCGCGATAGACCAAGGCGTCGCGGTACCACGTTTCAAACAGGTACAAGTGTTCCATTATATCACGGCGGCACAGCGCATCCGCCAGCGCCATCAGCTCCTCCTTAATTTGCTCGCGATCTTCCTTGGAGACCTCCTGATTGTCCGGGGGCTCGCCCTCCGCTTTTACCCCCGCCTCGATAGCCGCCTTCTGGGCCGAAAGATACTTTCCGAACTCCTCGGAAAGCGCCAGCGGATCCTCTCCGGCGGAGAGGCGTCCGACCATGTCCAACACCACCGTACGCCTCTCGGTATCCACCAAATCGAAAGCCCGAGACATCTGCCCTTGCGAAAGAGACGCCGCCGCTTGCGCCGCTTCGGGCGGAAGATTCCGCTTGCGACGGAGAATATCCAACACCGTGTCCGGGCGCAACGCCCCAAAACGTAGGCGTTGACACCGTGAGCGAATCGTCGGGAGCAACAACTGAGGGAACTCGGTGATCAGAATGAACAACGTTTGTCCGAGCGGCTCTTCCAGCGTCTTGAGCAGATGATTCTGTGCCGGACCGCGCATCCGTTCGGCGTCCATGATGATGAAGATCCGCCACTTCGACTCGAAGGGTCGGAGCGAGGCCATCTCGATAATTCCTTCGATGGCGCCCACATCGATATTCCGCGATTTCTTCACCGGGACCACTACCTGCACGTCCGGGTGGTTCGAATGCGCAATCTTCGTACAGGGCAGGCACTCGCCGCACGCATCTTGGCCCTCCGACTCGCAGTTCATCGCCTTCGCTAACTCCAACGCCGTCAGCCACTTGCCCACCCCAGAAGGCCCCCAGAACAAAAGGCCATTGGGGATGCGATCCCTCGCAATCATGTTGCACAGAAGGCGTACGGGAACATCTTGGTCGCGGATATTGGTAAGAGCCATAGCGCCACTATCATGGGCTAAACCCTGGGAGCAACGCAAAATAAGTATTCACAGCGGACACGCGGGAAACGTGGAGATACTTCCGCGGTGGCGGTATGTAACGTTGACGCTACCGACAAAGGTTGGCAATCTCGATAAAGGCGCGACATGTTCATTCTGAACGAAGTGAAGAATCTCTTCTCCGCCAATGACTTGCGCACGAAAGAGGTCCTTCGCATTCACTCAGGATGACAGCGCTGGCGACTTTTGTCGGTCGCATCGACTTTGTGGTTTGCGCGATGGGTGGCGTCTCTAGGTTTGTTCGTGTTTGACGGGAGCGGGGCGCGGCCTCAAAATGGATGACCCCAGCCGCGCGGAAGCTGGAACTAAGGATTCTCGGAGCCATGCAGGACTTAGACTTATTGGCAAAATGGCGCGACGCCCGCGACGCGACAGCGTGCGCCCAACTCGTGAACCACCACGCGGGGATAGTCTACGCCACATGCCGCCGCGTTCTCGGCAGTGAATCCGATGCCGAGGACGTCGCCCAAGAGTGCTTCGAAATGTTGGCCGAGGACAGGGGCGCGCCTCGCGAGCATGTGGGCGAATGGCTGCACCGTGTCGCGACGAATCGCACTATCAGCCGACGAAGGTCGGATTCGAGGTGTCACGCGCGCGAATCCCGTTACTCCGCTGGCACCGATCCCGACAGGACCGTCGAGTGGGACGACATATATCGGTTCGTGGAGGAGACCCTCGGCAGCCTGCCCGATGAGTTCCGCCATGCCATCGTTGCTACCATGCTCGAAGGAGAAACCCGCGCCGCTGTCGCGGGCCTACTGGGCGTATCGCCTAGCACGGTCGCGTACCGCATCGACAAAGGCGTCGAGTTAATCCGCGGATCCCTCCGCAAGAAGGGCATCGTGGGCGCGAGGGTCGATTTGGCGGGTGGCTCGGATTTCTACGTGGGAACTCACTCCGAGACGGACGCGGACGGAGCCTTCAGCTTCCACGGTCTGCCGCCCACTGTCGACCTGCATATCGTCGCCTCCCTTGGCGAAGCACTAAAGACGATGCCACTCGAACTGCGGGCCGAAGGGTTGACCGACGGCGAGTTGGTGTTGCTCGAAGCCGGCACTGTTGCCGGCTTGGTCATCAACGAAGCTGGGGAAGGCCTGTCCGGCGTGTTCGTCATCGCCAAGGGTACGCGGGACAGCTGCGTGGGTTCGAGCGACCGCGTGGTGTTTGGGCTGGGCGGCACGTATGTGTTGGAGGAATTGGTTCCGGGCGAGTACAAGATCATCCTTCGGGAAGGCAACGCGACCTATCATCATTCGGATTCCGATAGCGGGACCTATGCCAGCCTTGGTGATGGCAAAAGTCTTCAGGGCTAAACCTCGTGTATGAAGGTTCTTACTCAATCACGGGAACGGTAACCGATGCTTCTGGCAAACCGTTAGAGGGAGCCCACATCTTCTACGGGAACGCATTGCCTAGCATGATCAATCACGCCTCGGCTGCAACGGACGCCGATGGCCGCTTCGAGTTGGAGTCGTTCCCCGTGTCCAGATAGCGAGTCGCCGCGTACCATCCCGGCTATTCGCCGAGCACCATCGAAGTCGAAGAAGACTATGATCGCGCCGAACCCCTCACTTTCAACCTCTCGACCGGCGGCATCGTCGAAGGGAGCGTCATTGTTCGAGACGCCCAATTTCTTCGCGTGACCATGGGCGTCTCCGTCGAGTTCTCCGGCCCATCTCTCGGCGAGAGCGACGTAACGCGCGACGGCGTCTACCGCATGGAGTCCATTCCCAAAGGCCCCACCGAGCTTTTCGCCACGGTGGACTACCAGGATGATCAGCACCGAATGGTGTCGCGGCCCATTGAAATCACAGACGGACAGGTGATCACGGTAGATTTCGACATCGCAGAATCCACAGGCTCGGTCGAGGGGCTTGTCCTGCCGGATGCTGGTGACACGGGAGTCATGGTCGTCTACGCCGTTATCGAGACACTCTACGGAACAGACCGCGTCGGCATATTAGTGAACGAAGACGGCGCGTTCAAGGTTGACCATGTGGCGGCGGGTGAAGGCGAGTTAGAGGCCATGGTGGTGCTCCGTTCCGGCCAGATGATTCAGGGGACTGTCCCGATTACCGTGACAGATGGCGAGAGCCTCCAAGTGGACTTGAACCTGAGGTGGTAGACGACCGAGAGAGTTTTGCCGCGAGCGTCAACACTGGTATTCTCTAACTCGGGATAGCCATTGGACGTCAAAAAGAACGGAGCTAGTCAAGAACTTGAGCGAGGATATTTCAAGCCTAATGGGCAGTCATGCGCTCTCGCGGACAGTCGCGCAAGCAGTCTGCGCGCAAGCCATCTGCGCGCTTGCCTTCGTGGTCGTGTCCCCCCAGGCGGGCTGGGCGGCGGACGATTCGGGCGGCGAGATCGTGGGGCGTTGGGTTACCGAAGGCGCGGAATCGATTATCGAGATCTACAAGGAGGTCGACAGCGATGCCGACGCCAAAGAGAAATCTCGCTATTACGGGAAGCTTACTTGGATTCATGACGCGGCGTACACGGATCGGGGGATGAAGATCACGGACACGATGGAGAATTGGAACAATTCGGACGAGGCTCGGCGCAAAGATCCCCTCTTGGGCCGATTGATTCTTGAGGGCCTCGTTTACAATTCCCGCAAGAAGCGCTGGGAGAAAGGCCGGGCGTACGATCCGGAATCGGGGAAAAAATACAAGTGCATAATATGGGTAACGCAAGGGGATGATGGCTTAGATCGACTAAAGCTCCGAGGGTATATCGGCGTGTCGCTCATCGGGCACACCGTCGAATGGACGCGCACGAAGGACTAGCCTTACGAACTGGACGGAGCCCCGTCCGCCGACGCCTTCCGTGAGCCGACAATAACATCCTGTCCCGAGACCCGGGTTAAGAGAACGATAATCCGCAAACGGTCGCGCTTGTGCCTTCTGGACGTGGACCCGCTTCTCTCGCCATGACTCGTCATCTCGGCGACGAACCCGTAGGGGTTCTTGGGGTGGTAATCCACCGATGCCGTGGGGAAATTATTGCACATGGATTGCAAGATCGGACCAATTTCCCTCACCTCGCATGTGGTGTGCCTCGGCCGCTTTTTCACCACATGGATCACCTCCGCCACCGCGTCCGGGAAATCCTTGTTCAGGCCCGAACTCAAATAACTAGCCGCCTTGTCAGCTTCTCGAAACTTTTCTTGCATGGTCCAACACTCCCCAACAGGACCAAAGTGGTATTGGGACACTCCGAAGATATTTCTCTTCTCTTTTAGTGTACCACGAACCACATTGCTGTGGCCTCGTGACCGGCCACGTGCGAACAACCCATGCGCCGCGGCGCGTCTGAGGCCCTCCTAGCGCTTCATCCGCGCGAACTCAGTTTGAACGCGGCGGCACATAGCCGTATACTTACGGTGAGCACTGGATTATCAATGCTTTGACCTAAACGATTTACGGCCGGTTTCGGCTGTTGGACGGAGTTGCGCCCACCACGCTCCGAATGTGAGCGCATTGCTACCTATCAGAACCTCGGCCCTCTCCCCAGACGAAGTCCGGCCCATCCTATTCCGCCGGCGGAAATGAACAACTGCATGTCCTTTGAAGAATTCGACCTCGACCCGCGTTGCCTGCACGTCTTGAATCAGCAGAGCATCACGGAACCCACGCCCGTCCAAGATCAAGCCATTCCCATCGCGTTGGAGGGAAAGGATCTGGTGGCCGTCGCCCAAACCGGCACCGGAAAGACCCTCGCTTTTGCCCTTCCAAGCCTGACGCGGCTCGCCCAAGGCAAGATCAAGCGCAACCTTATGCTAGTGCTCCTGCCTACGCGCGAGCTCTGCACACAAGTGCACGAAGTCATCGACACGCTCGGCAAGGCGATGCATATAAACGCGGTACCCATCTACGGCGGTGTCAGCATCGATAAGCAGGCCAATCAGCTACGAAAGGGCATGACGGTTATTGTGGCCACACCGGGCCGCCTGCTAGACCAGATGGGCCGGAAAAACGTCAGGTTCGACAACCTGGAAATCCTGGTACTAGACGAAGCGGATCGAATGCTGGACATGGGCTTCCTGCCCGACATCCAGCGTATCCTCCGAAAGCTCCCGCCCGATCGCCAGACGCTCATGTTCTCCGCCACCTTTCCAAATGAAATCAGCCGAATGGCCGAGAAGATGATGCGCGAACCGGAACGCGTTAGCGTGGGGGCCATCGCGAAACCAGTCGATACGGTCCGCCAGACGCTTTACTCCGTTCGCGCCGAAGACAAGACCGCCCTCCTCACGAAAATCATGGATGAGGAAGACATTACATCGGCCCTCATCTTTCTGCGAACCAAGTCGCGCACGGAACGGCTCGCGAGTACGCTTCGCAAGAAGAAGTACAATATCGCGCAGATTCACGGTGACCGCTCGCAGGGGCAGCGGCAGCAGGCGCTCGATGGGTTCAAAAACGGAAAATACAACGTGCTGGTTGCCACCGATGTGGCCTCGCGCGGCTTGGATATCGACGGCGTGAGCCATGTGTTCAACTACGACATCCCGCCGAACTCCGACGACTACATACACCGTATTGGTCGAACGGCCCGCGCACAAGCCGACGGCGACGCGATTACCTTTGTCTCGCCGACGGAGTACAAAGAGCTAGAGTCCATCGAGCGCGCCCTCGCTCACAACATCCCGCGCGCCGAATGGGAGAAGGCACCCCGCGTCCTTTCCCTATACCACCCCCCAGGCAAGAAGAAGGCGGGAAACCGGCAGCGAAGACCGCGTCCAGCGCCACGCCGCCGTCGCCGCCTGCTGTAGAAGCCGTCAGCAAACAACCAACCCCCTCCTCAAGTACGCCACCGGCCAAAGTCGAGAAGAGGCTTGCCGGCGCAGCCTTACCCGCCGTCTCGCTACGAAAACCGGTGAGATATCCGGGCTAGCGGCCGAGGCCCGAGGTGCGCCGGACTATCTCTCTGCAAAGAATCCGGTATCTGTGCGCAAACTCGGGTGTGTACTTCGAGAGGAAGCTTGACGGGTAATGGTCGGGGTCCGCGTACTAAGCCATCGCCGATGCGTGGGGAATCGGTATCCTGAACGGCGGCAATCGATCCATGGGGGCCTCACGTTTCAGCCCACTAGCGATGAAGTCACAGTGCATGCCCATCTGCTTTCGGAATAAGGACCAAAGAATTCCTACGGGCTTTGCTCGCGAAAATCTACCCTTGTCTAGCCTAGAGTTTTGCGGTTACGCAGCCTGTTTATTCGCATGGTTGTTAGCC
>CAYNZS010000130.1:0-11183 GCA_964401695.1 uncultured Nitrospirales bacterium | reverse complement strand
ACGGCTGCCACCAAGAATTCTCGCCCGATGTGGACACCGTCCTGCTGGTGGCCCCCGCGAAAGAGGAAACAGTTGTGGAAGCAGAGCCCGCCGAAGAAGAGGGGGAAGACCGCAGTCGCCGCGGACGCAGGGGCCGGGGCAGCCGGAATTAACGCGCCGAGCAAAGTCTTCAATCCTCGAATCGTCGTGCTCTTCGTGTAATTCGTAGTGAATTTGACCGTGATGCGAGCTTGGAGCTTGTTCGAAGACCCATGCTCTGTTTTCAAACTCCGTTTGACCGCTATATGGGGGTTGTGTTACTGTACAATCCCGTTGGGGAACGGGAACTCCTTCCTCCTCATTTCTGCTTATTCTGGCGCGATGGCGTGGGCGTATTGTATCTGGGGACTCGAATCGCATGGCCTTGGGAACGGTCCCAAAGATTGTGGCAATCATTCCGGCGAGGCACGCTTCTACGCGTTTCCCCGGGAAGGTGTTGACCCCTCTCGCCGGCAAGCCCCTGGTTATCCATGCTTACGAACGGACGCGCCAGGCCTCTCTGGTGAGCGAGACCATCATTGCAACCGACGACGAACGGGTTCGCGATGCCGTGGAGCCCTATGGCGCCAAGGTCGCGATGACGCGGCCCGGGCATCCCTCGGGTACCGACCGCATCGCCGAGGTCGCGGAAGGCTCCGACGCCGATATCATTGTCAATGTGCAGGCGGACGAGCCGTTGATCGATCCCGCAACGATTGACGCGGCGATTCAGCCTCTCCTCGAATTTTCGGATCTGCCGATGGCGACGGCGCGGCATCTGATCTCGGACCTAACCGATTTGGAAGATCCGAACGTGGTGAAGGTCGTGTGCGATGCGAATGGACGCGCCCTGTATTTTTCGCGCGCTTCGATTCCGCATGTTCGCGACGAGGACGAGGGCCATGCGCCGCCGCGCGATCATTGGCAGCATGTAGGCCTGTACGTGTATCGCAGAGATTTCCTGTTGAAGTACGCCCGGATGAGCGCGACGCCGCTCGAGAAACTGGAGAAACTGGAACAGTTGAGAGTTCTGGAAAACGGCTATCCCATCGCCGTAGTAGACACGAATTACCGGTCGATCGGAGTGGACACACCCGGCGATTTGGTGCGGGTGCGCGAGCTCCTAGAGCAGGGATCAAGCACGACTTGAACGGTCCGCGGCCCGGACAGGACCCGTCTGAACGCGCGGGCGGGCGGACGAGGAATTTGACGTTGGCGAGTGTGAAAAAGGTACCAGTTTAATGCCTAAGTATGTGTTCGTTACCGGCGGGGTCGTATCCTCCGTGGGCAAAGGCGTCTTGTCGGCCAGCTTGGGGCTGTTGCTCGAGGCGCGCGGCCTCAAGGTGGCCATGATGAAGCTGGACCCCTATCTCAATGTCGACCCCGGCACGATGAACCCCTACGAACACGGGGAAGTGTTCGTCACGGACGATGGGGCCGAGACCGATTTGGACCTGGGCCACTATCAACGGTTCACACGGGCGAAACTCTCGCAGAGAAGCAACGTGACGACAGGCCGCATCTACAACTCCGTCATCCAGAAGGAGCGGCGTGGCGAATACCTCGGCAAGACGGTTCAGGTAGTCCCGCACATCACGGACGAAATCAAAGCGTATGTCCGCGATCTGACGACGGGAAGCGACAGCGATGCCGACGTGGCGATCGTTGAGATCGGCGGGACTGTGGGCGACATCGAGAGCCTTCCTTTCTTGGAGGCGATCCGCCAGTTCAAGTTCGATATAGGCGCGGCGGATTGCTGCTACGTCCATGTGACGTGGGTGCCCTACATTCAGGCGGCAGGCGAATTGAAGACCAAACCGACGCAGCACAGCGTTCGAGCCCTGCGCGATATCGGGATACAACCCAACGTGCTGGTTTTGCGGACCGGTCCGCGGATTTTAGGTGCGGACGAGCAAAACAAAGTCGCCATGTTCTGCGACGTCTCGAAGGAGGCTATCATCAGCGCGGAGGACATGTCGCCCCTCTACGCGATTCCGCTGAATTTCAAGCGCCAGAACTTAGACGCGACCGTGCTCGGAATCCTGGGGATAACCGCGGCACACGGAAACCTGGAGTATTGGGAAGAGATCGTTGCGCGCCTCGATAATCTCGAGGGACGCGTCCGCATCGCGGCCGTCGGCAAATACACCGGCCATGAAGATGCCTACAAGAGTATCAACGAGGCTTTCGTGCACGCGGGCATCGCGAACAATTGCAAGGTCGATGTGGATTGGTTTGACTCGGAACAGTTTGAGGAGGGGCCGCCCCCAGGCGAAATACTGGCCTCGTATGACGGGATCTTGATAGGCCCCGGCTTTGGGACGCGCGGGATCGAGGGCAAGATCAAAACCGTGCGCTATGCGCGCAAGGCAAAGAAGCCCTTTATGGGAATTTGCTTGGGTATGCAGATCGCCGTCATCGAATTGGCGCGCGACCTCCTGCGGCTCGAGAACGCTGGATCGACGGAAATCGATCCCGACACGCCCGATCCCGTGATTTCGCTGTTGTCAGAACAGCGAGGCGTCACCGACATGGGCGGCACGATGCGCCTCGGCGAGTACCGTTGCGACTTGAAGCCAGGCACCCGCGCGCGCGACGCTTACGGCGCGGATGTCATCCATGAGCGGCATCGCCACCGTTACGAATTCAACAACGCGTACCGGGAGGTCCTAGAGGAACAGGCGGGGCTCGTGGTCAGCGGAACGCATTCGCTGGGCGATCACGAATTGGTCGAGATTATCGAACTGCGCGATCATCCATGGTTTTGCGCGTCGCAGTTCCACCCTGAATTCAAGAGTACACCGCTCGAGCCGCAGCCGTTCTTCCGCGAATTTGTGAAGGCCGCCCTCGCGCACGGCGCCGTGGGAACAAATCAAACGAAAGAATCCGGGACCCGGTCCGCGCAGGCGCTATGATGAGCGGCGCGGATCTCATGGCCGATAGCGTCCGGCAATGGAGATAGCCCGTGGAGACCACGGACGCCGGATACAGCTTCAGGCTCACACTCTCATTTCTCGAACATATCCGCGAACTCATGGCGGAAACGGAGCGCGCGCTGGCCGCCGGAACGGTCGGCCAAAACCGCTACGATTCGGTGATCGAGTATTACGCGGGACATCTCCGTAGGGCGGAAGGCCATCTTCAGGCGGCGCGGGAAGCCGAACGCCTGAAACTGGTGAGCCTTGAACATGAGCTCCGGGCCGCGTTGAGCCGGCAAGTAGAACTGAGCGACGCTGTGGCCCGCGGCGAGATGGATCGGGCCGAAGCCAACGAACAGAATCGCCACTACAACCACGAGCTGTCCGAGCTAGACGCAAGGATTAGCGCGGCCGACCGAAACATCGCCGCCGCCTCCGCGAAAGAACTTGGCGGCTACATAGACCTTCCCCTCGACAGGTACACCGCGGCCCCATCGACCGGGGCCGTCCCTATCAAGGCCGCGCCGCGCCCTTCAAGAATTGGCCCCTTCGTCGCCGTTGGGGTGGCGCTGGCCATCATCGTGATGGGGCTGGCCGTCCTGGGCATACTAGCGGGCGAAACGAAGGTGGAAATCCACGCCGAGCCAACGGGCGTCAATGGCGAGTTCATCGAGATCGCATTTCGGAACGAAAGCGCGAAGTACGCCTTCTTCTTCACGCCATGGCCGGAGGGTCCAAGAGCCGGGCACAGGGCATCAACGTACGGCGTCGAGCTCTACGTTATGGAAAGGGGCTCGGATGCATTTCGCTTCTTGCCCGACTCGCCCGGATGCTGGAGTTCGGGAGGCATGGGCATCGTTCGCGAAGAGCCCTCCGCGGTCGAATCCGGCATTGCCCTGGCTATCGTAATGGATCCGTCATGCCTCGCATCGTTGGGCATCGACGCCACGCGCATCCGCCTTCTGTTCACGCGGCGCAATGGCACCGAAGCAGGCCGCTACGAATACACTGTCAGTGGCTAGCCCCTCAGAAGAGGAGGTAGGTTCGCGCCTCTTGCGGAGTCACCTGAGCCCGCCGACATACGCCGCGCCCCAAGCTCGCCGTCAGCTTCTGTAGATGGGAAGGCCAATGACGTCCGCTACCGCCAAGCCCGGCACGGGAGCAGATTAGCGATTGCACGTTACGGCTTGAATCGGCATCTCCGCGTTGGTAGCGTTACGGGTGTTTGGAACTCGCACACACTGACGCAAGAGGAAGCCGATTTATCCATGCCCGACATCCCCTTAATCGCGCGCGCGGCGCGGCACGGCGAACGCGTCGCCATTCTGTCCGATGGCAAGTCGTTTACTTACGCGACGCTTCTCGCGGATTCGGCGCGGGTCGCCTCAGCACTCTTGGATGGCGCGGACGACCTTAACGAAGCGCGGGTCGCGTTCCTTTTTCCGTCAGGCTATGACTACGTGCGTACACAGTGGGGCGTATGGCGTGCGGGCGGCATCGCGGTGCCTCTCTGCACGACGCATCCGCGGCCGGAATTGGAGTATGTGCTTGCGGATTCGCGGGCGAGCGCCGTCGTCACGCACCAGGACTTCGCCGATTTGCTCCTGCCCATCGCGAAGGAGATGGGGATTCGCATCGTAACGGCAGAGGCAATCGATGGGGCCGATTCGGATCGGTCTTTGCCCGATGCCGGTGGCACGCGCCGGGCCATGATCCTCTACACAAGCGGAACCACGGGCAAACCCAAGGGCGTGGTGACGACGCACGCAAATATATCGGCGCAGATCGAAACGCTTGTGGACGCGTGGGGCTGGCGCGAAGACGACCGCATCCTCCAGGTGCTTCCGCTCCATCACGTCCATGGCATCATCAACGTGACCTGCTGCGCGCTGTGGAGCGGCGCGGTGTGCGACATGACCCCCCGGTTTGACGCGGATATGGTCTGGTGCCGTTTTGTCGAGACCGACCTTACGTTGTTCATGGCCGTTCCGACGGTCTACGCGAAACTTGCCGCCGCTTGGGAAGCGGTCGACACCGGCACTCAGCAAATCTGGACCGAGGCCCTAAAAAAATTTAGGCTCATGGTATCCGGGTCGGCGGCGCTTCCGATTTCGATGCTCGAGAAGTGGGAAGGCATCAGCGGCCATCGCCTCCTCGAGCGCTACGGCATGACGGAGATCGGTATGGCTTTGTCGAATCCACTGAATGGCGAACGGGTGGCCGGCCATGTGGGCGCGCCGTTGCCTGGCGTTGAAGTTCGGCTGATGGATGAGGAGGGGCACACGGCCAGCGAAGGTGTGCAAGGCGAAATTCAAATCAAGGGCCCCTCCGTATTCAGCGAATACTGGGAGCGGCCCGAGGCAACCGAAGAGTCGTTCGTCGATGGCTGGTTCAAGTCGGGCGACATCGCGATTGCGAAGGACGGGATCTATCGGATTCTCGGCCGCAACAGCGTCGATATCATCAAGACCGGCGGCTTCAAAGTTTCTGCCCTCGAGATCGAAGAGGTCTTGCGCACGCACGAGGCCATCGCGGAGTGCGCAGTTGTCGGAATGCCTGACGAGGAATGGGGCGAGATCGTTTCCGCGGCGCTCGTCTTGAAAGGCGCCGCCGCGCTAGAGTCCTCCGACCTGCGAAGCTGGTGCAAAGAGCGGCTCGCCCCCTACAAGTCGCCTACGAAGTTCTTGTACCTCGACGCGTTGCCACGCAACGCCATGGGAAAAGTCACCAAGCGAAACGTGTCCGCACTTTTCGCTTCCAAGGAAGAGGCGGGCTAACCTGGTTAGCCCGGCTATCTCCACTTGACAGGCACTTTAAGGCGCTGACCCCTGACGATCCGATTTGGATTGGACAGGTTGTTCAAGTCCTGCAACACACGCACGGTCGTGCCATACTTCTCGGCGACCTTTGCTAACCCGTCGCCCCTCTGAACGCGGTAGGTGGTCGTCTTCGGCATGGCCGCTTTGGCTTGGGCCGACGCGCTACCGCCTGGAAATATGGTGAGCTTCCGGTCGATCTGTAGCCCGGTTCCGGTCATGCCGTTCCAAATCTGTATGTCCACGACCCCCACTTCATACCGTGCGGAGATGGAGGTCAGGGTCTCGTCTTTCGTGACGGTATGGATTAGGGCCCCTTGCTCTGGCGGGTCGGTCGTTGCCGTTTCCTTAGAAGCGGCCTCGCCGGCCGGATTGGACGTCTCAGGCATCCCCGCGACGAGCGCCGGAAGCGGGGCCATGCGTATCTCCAAAACCGTCCCGGCCTCCAACGCATCGCCTTCCAGTTCGTTCCAATCGCGAATGGATTCGGGGGACACTGCGTACGCTTGCGCGACATCCGCCGCCGATTCGCCTTCTTTAACCGTGTAGGTGAGCGCTATGAGCTCCTCGGCCTCCGCATCTGACGGATCCGGCGCCGAATCTTCTACAGTGGAATCCGGCGTGGCGACCATATCCGGAACCGCGGCTTCCTCTGCCGTTACAGGCTCTCCGCCGGATTCCGTAGCGCCATCCACAGTTGGCACAACCTCTTGCGTGTCGCCCGTTCGCTCTTCGGTCGACGGATCGGAGACGGCATCTTCCTCCGTAGCGTCTCCCCCGCCATCGCTCTCCTCTCCAACGAGTTCCAGTTGCGAAACGTCCGTTTCCACTACGATCCCTGGCTCGGCGGTCGACAATTCCGGCGCGTCGAATTCCTCGCCGCTCACTTCCGCCTGTCCGTCCGCGCCGCCGACAGAGGCTTCAGGCGAGCCCGATTCTACATCCGGCTCGGCGGCAGCGACTTCTTTTGACATAGGCTCGGTGACGGGTTGATCCAGCTCACCCGTGTTCTCGAATTCTCGCGCGCCGGTCGAAGGTTCAGGCTCTGGCAGATCTGCGCCTCCCTCCGAGTCATCCGAAGGCGTGCCCTCCAGCGGGGCCAATCCCTTGATGCCAGGATCTTCCGGCGCCGGGTCAACCTGAGCGGGGTCCTCGGTTTCGCGCGCTACATTGTCGCCTGCCTCGGAAGGCGACTTGAGCGGCTCCAAAGTCTCATCGGAATTCGTGGCCTCTTCATCGACAGACTCCGCCACAGCAGAAGACTCGGTAGTGGCCAGCGGCTCGTCGACGGGGCCGATCTCGTTGGATGGCGTGTCGAATACCACGGCCTCGATGCCTGTCCGGGCCATCGCCACGGCGTCGAATCCGCCCACCGATCGCGCACTATCGCCAATCGGTATTTCTTGAACCGTCGTTGGAGTAAACGCGAACGGATCCGACTGCGCTGGCGGCTCGTTGGACGCCACCGCGACAGGCGTTTTCAATTGTGGCAACGGGCCCGCCAGCCCGCTCGGCTCGTCGAGCCACTTCCGCCAATCATCCAAGCGGGCCTTGCTTCTGTCCAACTGTTTACGCGAGAGTTCACCCGATTCGGCCGCCGCTTCTATCGCGCGGCAGACCTCGGCCACCAAGTGTGGATCCGTGTCCAATAGAATCAACGCGTCGCAGCCTGCCACGAGCGCCTCGACCGCGGCTTCCGCAATACCCCGCTCTCGAATGACTCTGTCCGACGACAAGTCGTCCGCGATAAGCACGCCGTCATACTCGAGGATTTCGCGGAGAATGCCGTTGACAACCATAGGCGACAAGGAAGCCGGCCGTTCCACCTCGATACCCTCGTCTTCATCGTTGAAGCCAGGTATCGCCGTG
Source organism: uncultured Nitrospirales bacterium (assembly GCA_964401695.1). Classification (GTDB taxonomy): domain Bacteria; phylum Hydrogenedentota; class Hydrogenedentia; order Hydrogenedentales; genus JAPYPO01. The sequence continues at coordinate 3,562 of CAYNZS010000130.1, read as the reverse complement.
TGCCCCACCAGAACGCCTGGAATACCTTTATTGACGGCCTCGTCGAAGGGGAACATGGCGATGGCGAGGCTAGCGGTGTCGCCGTCCATTACGGCGTATCCCGTATTTGGGTTGCGAGAAACCGATCCGTATCCCGGAAAATGTTTGACCACGGGTATCACGCCGCCTTCCATCATACCGTCCGCTACGGCCAGGCCCATCGCGGCAACCAACTCACCGTCGCCTCCAAACGACCGGGTGGCGAGGCTGGGGTAATACGAAGCCGGGTCGTAGATGTCGAGCACGGGCCCGAAAACGACGTTGACGCCCCGGTCCGCCGCTTCGGCGGCCAGGTCCACTCCCACATCACGCGCCACACCCGTGTCGCGCGCCGCGCCCAGATCTGAGGCGCCCGGCGCATTCGCTAACCCGAGTTCGTTCCGGTCGCCGCCTTCATGGCTTACCGCGATCAGAGGCAGTGCGCTAAAACTTGGATCGTCTGGGGTCACCGATTCTTTGATCTCGCGGACGAAGCCCAGCGTCTGCCTCACGCTGCCGAGGTTCGAAGAACGCAACACGACGCCACCCGGTTTCACCTCGCGCAGCAGTTCGCGCGACGCGTCGCTTAGCCATTGTCCATTGACTGCGATAAAGAGGTGACGCCCCGGCCAGATGCCACTCTCTACGGGTTCTTCGATGAATTCCGGCTTAGGATCCAGCTCAGGTTCCGGTTCGTCGGCAGGTTCCGGCTGCGCGACTGGCGCGACCGCCGTGGCGACAGGGACATCGGGCGCGTAGGAGTGCTGTCCAGGCGACTTGCTCAACGCGAAATGAAAGGAAAATCCCATCCCAAACCCGATGACGAAAGTCGCGAAAAAGGCGGCGAGCAACGTATTAAACGATTTGCCCTGGTCCATAGCGGAAATTAGTCTCCTGGTTCCCTGACCCACTGGCATGGCAAAGCCGCGGCCAAACAATGGCTACGCCTAGACACTTCAAATAATTGTATGGCCGCAGGCGCGCCGCAGCAAGCAGATGTGGCCACAAAATTACTTAAAGTGCTCTAGCCCGCATCACTCGATTCGGAGAAGTTACCACTCGGAAGTGGTGAGAGATCTGGGCTAAGGGTGGGTGGAGCCTCTCCCATTTCCAGTAACCCCGAGGTCCGCGCAACAGTCGATCCAACTTCTCGTTTCTTCCACAATTTGCCTCCGGAACGGAGGTGTCGAGCTCTCAAAAACGCCTGGTCTTGTCATTGCGAGAACGGACCCGCTGGGCTAAAGAAGTGGTGTCGAGCAGACATGGCATCCTCCGCTTTCGCTGACCCTAGCACACGAATAGGGGCGTGTCCAGCAAGATTTGCGGGGATTTTTCTACGAATTCGCGGCGATGGAAACGGGTGGCTCGACAACATATAAACACTTGAAACTAAGTGCTTTACGCCGGATCCTCGCCTCGCCTCACATCAATGATACGGCCCTTAAATATGTCGACGACCTTGGCCACATGAGGATCCTCCAGCGCCCGTTTCTCGTCGGCCTCGTTTAACGTGCGGATGGGCGCAACGCGGCCTTCCTCCTTTTGGCCCTGCTTCGCGCGGGGGCGCGACGCCTTCTTCTTCGTGCGGGCGGTGCGCGCGTTTGAGCTCTTCTTCGGGGTTAGCGGTGGTTCGGACGGGGCCTTCTCGGCAGCCGGAGGGGCTTGGGCAACCGCGGAAGGCGGCGCGCCTCCCTGAACGGCGGGAGGGACCGCGGTCGCTCCTACGTTTACCGGAAGTCCGCCCGATTCGCTCAAGGCCGTGAGCTTCTCAAGCACTGTGTCTACAGATACCTCTACGCTCCGCTTGGAGATCTTGATGAGCAACGCTTCCAGGGCCGTGCGTTGCGCGAGCTGCGAATCGAAGCCTTGCGAAAGCTCCGCGAAAGCTTCCACGAGGCGGATGAGTTCCGTTAGCGTGAACATCTCTGCCCGGCGCTTCATCTCCTGGACCTCTTCGTCCGGGAGCGCAAGAAGTTCTTTGGGCGCGGCCGTCTTGCACACGAGAAGGTTGCGGAAGTAACGCAGAATCTCGTCAACGAATTGGCCGAGATCCTTTCCGCTTACGACAACATCTTCCACCAAAGTGAGCAGCGCTCCAATATCCTTACCGTGCGTGGCGTCGCACAAGCGGTGAAGGACGCTCCAATCCACGAGGCCCAGCACGTCGAACACGTCTTGAAAACTGATGGAATCGCCGCAATACGAAACCAGTTGGTCGAGGATGCTTTCCGCATCGCGAACGCCGCCATCCGCGGCCCTGGCGATCGCGTGCAAGGCCTCGTCGCTGCACGACACGCCTTCGGTTTCCAGGATCTCGCGAAGCAACCGAACGATGCCATCAAGGCCCACCCGCCGGAAATCGTAACGTTGACAGCGCGAGATGATTGTGGCCGGTATCTTGTGCGCTTCGGTTGTCGCGAGAATGAATACGGCATGAGCCGGTGGCTCTTCCAGCGTTTTGAGGAGCGCGTTGAACGCCGCCTGGGTGAGCTGATGCACTTCGTCGATAACGTAAATCTTGTGGCGCGCGCTCGAGGGCACCATGCGGATATTTTCGCGGATCTGCCGCACGTCTTCCACGCTGTTATTCGATGCGCCGTCGATTTCGATCACGTCAATATTATTGCCGGCGGAGATGGACAGGCAATTGGCGCAGGTCCCGCACGGGTCGGGTGTGGGACTGTCGACCGACGCGCAATTGAGAGCCTTGGCCAGAATCCGCGCCGTAGTGGTTTTGCCTATCCCGCGCGATCCGATGAACAGGAAAGCGTGCGCGACACGTCCCGCGCGGATGGCGTTTTGCAGGGTGCGAGTAACGTGTTCCTGGCCGACCACTTTGTCGAACGCCTGGGGCCGCCACTTGCGGGCAAGCACCAGATAGTGTCCGTCAGCCATTGCAGTAATGTCCGTCAGCCATTGCATCCCCGCTCTCGGCCGGACGGCCGCAGCGCCACCGTGCCAATTCGGTAAGAAAAAAAGAACCCGCGCACCCACCGTCGTTCACAGATCCAGGACGGCAACGGCGTGTGTAGCTCCAACCAGGCAATCCTACAGCACACGGAAAAATCCACCTGCGGCTGCTTCCTTCCGGACCTGACCGAGTCCGGCGGCATCCCATTGAGTAGGACCCAGCTTTCAACGCTACGCGCTCCGCACCAGCTGAAGGATATTGCGCCCTCGGGTGGGAATTCGACCTCGCTAAAGCGGATTGCGAGTACAGGGCACCGCTAGTTCCCCGTCTAGCGCGGGTAAAAACATGATCGTGAGAACCCCGAAAGTGTACCATAGCCCCAAAGTGGCGGTCAACGAATCGCGCGTTGGCGGACTGAAGAAGGATAGCCAATTCTCTCTTTCCCACGGACCATTGTACGACTAACAGGATCGCTGTCGTCCTAAATCGCTCTCAGGAAATTGCGGTTAGGGTTAGTAGCATTGGGCAAAAGCGTTTTTGTTTTGATTGAGACCACGACCCCGCCGTCTTTGCTAGACAGTGTGGTCAAAAGCCAACCCCTCAGAGGGTGTTTTTCGCAAGTTTATGCGCATT
>CAYNZS010000129.1:0-11394 GCA_964401695.1 uncultured Nitrospirales bacterium | reverse complement strand
CACCAAGCCGAGTTCGGCTTCCTGATCGATACGACTCGCTGTGAGTATTGCCTCAAATGCATCAAACCATGTGGGGAAATCCACCAGGACGGTACGCCAGGCAACTTCTATATAAACGTCTCGCTGAACTATCCCAGGGGTAAGGAAGGCGGTGCCCTGTCTGTGCCCTCGCTCTGCCTGCATTGCATCGACCCGCCCTGTGTAACGGTCTGCCAGGGCGGAGCTCTGGAAAAGACGGCCCTCGGTCCGGTGACCCTGGACGACAATAAATGTATTGGCTGCCTCGCTTGCCTCAGCGTTTGTCCTTTCGATAATTCTCTGCATTATCAATCCACTCCGGCCCGCTTCTTCAAGTGCGACATGTGCTACGACAAAATTTCGGAGGGTCTGCAGCCCGCCTGTGTTCAGGCTTGCGAGAAGGCCAACTATGACGCACTGTCGTGCGGTCCCCTCAGTGAAATCATCGAGCAGGGCCGGCAGCGGGCGGAAGAGGTAGGCGGGATTCTTTTGTACCCTGAGGACACCAACACTCTCATCTTGTTCCAGGAAGAAGAATTCAACGAACCGTTATTGGCAAAGCGTTTTGGTTTGGGCCGGAGATACTCGCTCCAGGCCCGGGCCAAAGCCATGATCACTCGGATCGCTCACCTGGGCTGGCTCCCAATCGTGGGCGGCTTGTGCCTCCATTTGCGCAAGAGCAGGGTAAAACGTCCAACTGCTTCTGAAAAGGAAGAAGGCTGATCTTGGCCAGCAGTAAGAAAGAAGAATCACGGGAGGCCGCGAATTCACTCAATCCACCCGGATTGATTGAGATACTTGTTAGGAGGACCTTTCGAGCCAATAGCTTTTCCGGCATTTTTCACCTGGGCATGGCTACGGTCCTGCTTACCGGGATCATGCTGGCGATCGTCTACTTTAGCGGCATGGCGGGTGTCTTCGGGGGCTGGGGCTGGATCTTGACCTGGATCCACGGCCTCCTGGGACTGACAACGGCCGTCGGTTTCGCCGGTATCCTGGCCAGGTACAGATCGGACAAGCTATTCAAACCAACCGCAGGGAAGATGTTCAAGATTGACGCCGTCCTAATCGGCATCATCCTGATTACCGGCATCATCCTGGCACTGCGCATGCTGGACCTCCTGCCGGTGCTCTGGGGCTGGGAGACAACGATCCACCTTGTAGCGGTCATCGTTTGGCTGCTCGTGTCGCTGTTACGAGGGGGCTTGGTTGCTCACGCCGTCTCCAGTATCGTTTATAGCTATACCGCGCCCCGTTCCCAAGCCGCCTTCGAGGCTTTCGGCACCGTCGGCGATCTGAATCTGATACAGCTTGCCGCTCATGTTTCCGGTTCGACAATACGTCGCCCCACCCCCCTTCCCAAAGCGGAACGGGAGCTGTGGATGGATTACTCCAAATACTGGATCGGAAATATCAAGTGCCGGAGCGCCTGCCCGGTCCATACCGATGTTTCCGGATATGTCAGTGCGATCGCGGAGGGCCGTGACGAAGACGCTTACCAAATCGCCCGGGCGAACAATCCTTTTGCTTCCATTTGTGGAATGATCTGCGGTGCTCCTTGCGAGGCCAATTGCCGTCGTGGCGATCTTGACGCCCCGGTCGCTATCCGCGCTCTGAAACGCTATGTAACGGAAAAGTACGGGCCCGGAAACGGAGACGACGCTTTCTATCACAAGGCTTGCGACGAACGGATGCTGCCTCCCGACCATGGCGATTACGAGAAGGTGGCCGTCGTCGGCGCTGGTGTTGCCGGGCTGACCGTGGCCCATGATCTGCGCCGGCTCGGTTACCAGGTGACGGTCTTCGAAGCCGATTCGGTTCCTGGCGGAATGCTGGCGGTGGGCGTTCCAGTTTATCGACTCCCCCGTGAACAGGTGCAGCATGAGATCCAGGCCATCCTCTCGCTGGGGATCGAGCTCAAATACAACATGCGCCTGGGTCGTGATTTCAACATTGAAGATCTGAGAAAGCAGGGATTCAAGGCCATCTTTCTCGGTGTGGGCCTTCCCCGGAGCCGCAAGCTTCCTCTCCCCGGAACCGACCTCCCCAATGTTCACGATGGACTCGAGTTTTTGCGTGGCTTCAATGAGGGCGCTCCCCTGCCGCTCGGCCGCCGGGTCGTTGTTATCGGCGGTGGATTCGTGGCTTACGACGTGGCCCGCTCCGCTCTTCGCCTCGAAGGTGATAGAGAGGTGCACATCGTTTGCCTGGAGCAGCGCCCCGAGATGCCCGCCGATGAGCGGGAAATCACTGAGGGCGAAGAGGAAGGGATCCGGCTTCACGACGGATGGGGACCGCGGGACATCGTCCAGCAAGACAGCGGCGGAATAACACTCCGCATGGTGAAGTGCGCCTCTGTTTTCGATGAAAAGGGTCGATTCAGCCCCGACTTGGATGAATCTGTTACGGAGAGTATCGACACCGACAACATCTTGTTCGCCATCGGTCAGACTTCGGATCTTTCCTTCCTCGGCCCAGAGGATAAAGTGGAACTTGAACGGGACTTGATCAAAGTCAACGTGAAGACATGTCAAACCACGGCGCCCGATATCTTTGCCTGCGGAGATGTCGCACATGGCGCCCGGCTATTCATCGACGCCATTGCCTCGGCTCACGTTGCTGCCCGCTCGATGCACGACTACCTGCGCGGATTGCACACTGATGTCGTCGTACGGAAGCAGTGGACGCCGGCCTCGTTCAAGATGGCCGAGGGTTGGGAAAGGGTAGAGCGCCGGGAGGCCCCGATCATTGAGGCCGAGCAACGAATCGCCTCAGGCGAACCGATCGAGAGAGTTTATCCTGAGGAGGAGGCGCGAAGGGAAAGCTCACGGTGCCTTCGCTGCGAGGTCAATACGATTTTCGACAGCTCGGTCTGCGTCGCTTGCAAAGGCTGTGTGGAAGCCTGTCCCCAAAACATCATCAAGCCCGTCGGTTTGAGTAGGATGGCAACGGACGAGTCCTGGCAACAGCAGGCCTCCCTGACCTTCAGCGTTCCTCTTGAAGATCTCAAAGCCATGAGTTCAGAGCAATTGGACTCGCTCGGCGCGGTAATGGTGAAGGATGAGACGACATGTATCCGCTGCGCGGCCTGTGCCTCCCGCTGTCCCACGCTGGCGGTGAGCATGCAAACTTTCACGTTCCACCGCGAGTGCGTTAGCTCTCCGACACGAAATCCGAACCTGCAATACAGCTAGACAGTTTCGCGGTCGTAGTCAACATGCTAAGTTTTTTCAAGGCGGCGAAGTTCATTTCGAAATCCTTTGCCGCCGTATCCCCTGCGGGAAAATAACGAGTCGGGGGGCAGTCACCGGGGGAATCGCTTCGCTCATCCCCCGGCTACAACCCGCAGCCCCTTGGGGCAGAATATCGCCTACTGTCGCCAGACCGGATATCTCCCAACGCGGGCTTCGCTTACAATTTTCTTGCACGCCCAGGGTTATCCCCCCGCGACGGCGGGTACAATCGAGACTTCGTCGCCCTCCTTGAGGATCGTGTTCTTGCCCTCCTTGGAGCGAATGTTCTCCAGGTTGACGTAGATATTGACGAAACCCCAGACTTCGCCGTTTTCGTCACACAGGTGGTCTTCGATACCGGGGTGGTTGCGCTCAAGGTCTTCGATGAGCTCGCCCACGGTAGCGCCCGCCGCTTCGACCACCTCCCGATCGCCGGTGAGGCTCTGAAAAGGGGGCGGAATACGTACGTCGATAGTCATGCCGATTCCTTTACTGTTTTGACCTGTGACTCACGAACAACAGATCGTGTGGCGTCCGTGCGGCTTGACTCCATTCGTGGCTGTGGTGAAGCTCGCCCAGACGGAGCAACTCAACGAGTTTCGAGGACGGCTAAGTTCGACTCGATATGAGACTCTCAGCCGTCAGATACGCGGCGATACTGAAACTTCGAGTCAGCCATCCACAGTAGCTCTTGATGGTCTTGAGCATCATTGAAGCTTACGCGGCCGAGACTGTAGGTTCAATGGCAGCAACGCGTACGGATGTATGCGGTTGACGACCATTTATCGCCGGCCACCTCTACCCCGCTGGGCTTCTTCGCGCCGCATCACACGCTGCTGAGCCCAGAGTATCACTCCTGGGCGCGGAAAGGCCCAAAAGGAGGAGCGCGCCCGCCGCGAGGGCCAGGAGACCAATGTAGACTTTGAAGGCGAGGAAGTAGTTGCCTGTGCAGTCGTAGATGAACCCCGCGAAAGGCGCACCGAGACACTGGATCGGCAACATGAACGGACTCATAAGCCCCAGGGCGCGACCGAATGAGTAGCGCCCGAAGATTTGCCCCACGAGCGAAGCCGATAGCGGAACAATCCCCCCCATGCCCAGGCCGAAGACGGCGGCCGTTGCCGCCAAGCCGAGATACGTATCGACGATCTGGATGGTGGCCATGCCGCACATCTGGCACAAGATCGCCAACCAGAACGCCAGTCGGGCATCGAGGGTGTCGGCGATCCAGCCGAATAACATCTTGCCCACCACTCCGGCTGCCGCGGCGGCCGATAGCAGAAACGCTGCCCTTCCCGGCGAGAAGCCCAGGTCCGTCACGTGAGGAACCAAGTGCGTGACCATCGCGCTCATGGCGCTAAAGCAAAGGGACGTAGCGACCAGAATTGCCCAGAAACTTGGGTGACACAGCATCCCGAGGGTGGTCCACTCGGTATGGCCGGCAGTCTCGACTTCGCGAGTCGCAGACCGCCCAGGTTGGTCGTCGCCGCTTGAACCGCGAGGCATGTCGCCATCGGGGGAGAGCCCCATGTCTTCGGGGCGCTTCACGATGACCAGCCAAACCAGAGGCAGCGTCACCAGAAGGGAGGCGAAACCATAGGCCACAAAGGTCTGCCGCCACCCCATCAGAGACACCATCATCGCCATGGCTGGCGCCAGGACCGCACCTGACAAAGAAATGCCCATGGTCGCGATCCCGAGGGCTGTACCTCTGCGCCGCACGAACCAATTCGAAACGACTGTCATGCTCGGCAACTGGCCCGTCATGGCCGAACCCAACCCAATGAGCGAACCTACTACGATGTAGAACTGCATCAGCGAACTGACACGGGAAGCCGCGACGAGACCAGTGGCCATGGCAACCACACCGAGGCACATGATGTTTCGGATCGAGTACCGGTCCAGAATCCTGCCGAGGAAAGGGGAAAAGACCGCTGTCAATACTTGTACAAGCAGCAGACCCAGAGAGACCTCCAACCGACTGCCCTCGAATTCCTCTGCAAGTGCCTTGAGGAAAACGCCGTACGAATAGATGATGAACCCAGCGGAAACGAAGTGCGTGACAAAAGCCACGCCCACAATTTTCCAACCGTAAAACATAAGTATCCCGTTCCGTCGAACACCGGGTCCCTGTGCGGAGTTCAGATTCGCTCAGCCCGGCTCGACACAGAACTGAGGCATGAGGGGAGGGGAGTATGCCTGTGCCCCGCAGATATTCATCCACACCGATAACATTGAACGTTCTGGACCCACTATATGGACTTGAGAGTACCGGATCGGCGCGCCCATTTCATCATGCCGTGAATCGTGTTCCCTCGGCTCTTGATGGGTACAGTTCTTCTCTGGAGAATTTCGTGAGGTTTTGGGGCGCTGGAGTCGTCGTCTACCGCTGTGGACTCATTTCGGATCCAATCGCGGGGCATTCGACAGGCCATTCTGCGTGAGATAAGTTTACGCTCGAGCTCGCCGAATTACTTGATGTAACCGATAGCCTCTAACTGCTCGCGTATTTCAGGAGAGAGCGCTTTGTCCAGCGCCGTCGCAGGCACCTTGGGGTGTCGTGCCTCCCACTCCTCCAGATACGCGCGAAGCCGTGCCGCTTCATCTTGGTGCTGCGCGATATGGTCCGTCCGACGGCCGTTTTCCGGTTTGCCGACCGCCTGCAACGCGAATCGGTTGGTACCCAGGTGCTCGTCCCGGTTGTCGAAATATTTCCAGGTGTCCGAATAGACGCCCAGCTTCTCAAAATCCTCATATTCCGTCTCCGTGGTCACGTAGTCCGGGAGGTCCACCGGCCCGCCCGACCCGTCAATTAGCGGCATGAGCGAACGCCCGTTAATATCTTCGGGAATCGGCGCACCCACGAAATCCAAAATCGTCGGCATAACATCCATGAGCCGGACCATGCTGTCAACTCGTGCATTTCCATGATGTTCAATTGCAGGTACACAGGACGCCCGTCACCAGCGTTCTCGTCCAATGATTCGAAGGCCCGGTCAAAAATCATCGCCGCCGTGGCCAGGCGATTCCACTTTGTCGTCATCTTCTCAGGGGCAAGATGTTTCATCCAGGAGAAGATAATCTCGCTATCTTCTGGACTACGCGATTCACCGCGGCTAATTTCCGTTGTGGAATCCGATGACGTTTTGCGACGCCCCCTTTGCCGCTAACCCCACTTCCTTTGCCTCCTATCCGCCGAACTTGATCCGGAGCGCGCTCACCTTCAATCCGAGTCCGCTGAATACTCACATAGGCATCGCCATTATGTTGAAGCTTCACCTCTTGATGGCTGGGGTGGGCACGTTCTTTTTCGTGCGACAGTGGGAACTCAGTTCCGAAGCGACTTTGATGGCTGCTTTCATCTTCATCTTTAGCGCCGGATTCGTTCGGCGGTCCTTCGCCATCGTGTGCTGGATCACGGCCACCGCGTGGCTACCAATCGTGTTGCTCTTGCTCCACGCAGGATTCGCTTCGGAATCTTTGCGCCGAAAATTCGCATTTGCCTCGGGTGTCGGACTCGTCTTTGGAATCAGCCTTCTCGCCGGCGCGCCGCACACGAGCCTATTCATGGCTGTGACCATCGCGGGCTACGGAATCTTGTACCGCTTAACGAGCCTAAGGCGCACCGATTTCCAGAAACCCAAGGCGCTGGCCCTCAGGGTCGGTTCCGATGCAATGGCGGGCGTACTTATTGCGATTCTGAGTGCGATGGTTGCGGCGATGCTGCTCGTGCCAGCCGCGCAACTGTCAGGGCTAAGCGATCGGGGTAACCAAATTAACAGCCTTAGAGAAATGAGCCACCAAATCTCGTGGCTCGTCAGTATTCTTGTGACGTATTCTGGCGACGAGAACCAGTGGCACGACTATCGGCTGGCGGGACTCGGGGCTCTGCTTGTCGCTCTCGCGGCCTTTCTCCATCACCGCCGGCGAGACGTTCTTATCTTCGGTTTGTTGTTTCTGATGTTTATCGATATTTCGTTGGGTCCGCCCCAGCCCTCAGCCAAGCTGTTTATCTGGATGGCGCCTTATCGACTCAATCACGCTTCGTGCGCGATGTGGTGGTCCCGTTTTCCCTTGGCGCTGCTGGTGGGCTTCGGTGTGGACGCCGTGTCCGCGCGTTGGCAGCGGCGCCGTGCACGACCGTTGTTCGCTGTGTTGTTCAGCGTGGCCGGGACGCTTCTGTTAGTGGTTCTCTGGTTCAACATCGTCGACCACCAGTACCTGCCCGAGGCCACGATTTCCGTGATCGTTCTCCCCGCTATTATCCTTGGGGTTCTCGTAGCCAAGCGCTCCAATCGTCCACAACGCATTTTCGTCGGAATGCGGCAATCTGTGCCGTTCCAATGGCACAGCAAGCGGTTGACGGAACGTGGACGGGTAGCATAGGATGAGCAGTACGGCAACCGAAGAAACGCAGCGGGTCAGACTCGTCAATCACCGCATGCGATCGGTGTAATGGAAAGGGGTCACGTTCGATGAAACATTCAACGCCAAACGCATTGTGGAAGTGGATACGCATCCGCCGAGCCAGCACAGCTATTCTGTTTGGCCTGTGGCTGAGCTTCTCTCCCACGGCGAAGGGCCAGGATTACTTATCCCCGGAACTCCGGTCCGCGGTAGAGCGGCTTAAGGCGGAATCGGAGGCAACGCCGGCCAATCCAGGAAACGTGCGGCAACGCGCAACCTTGCTCTGGCATTGGTTAAACGCGTATTCGCTGACCGGGCAGCACATACCGGTGAATGCCACGGCCACGCTCAACACAGCGATGAATCTGCCCGAAAGTAAGCGGCCTGGGCTGGCTCAACTCCGCAGTGTCGATGACTACATTCACGAGTTCTCGGTGTACGACGAACAACCCGATGCCATCGGACAGATGGAAATTCTGACACCGGGACCGTTTGTGGTCGAGTCGTGGCAGGAACTGAAGATTAGATACACCGTGGGAAGCATGCCTCTTGAACCCGGCGCGACGATTCTGGTGAATCGGCACTTCAACTCCGATGCCGCCTCCTGGCAGAGAGAAGATCCGGCGGGCGACAATTACCTGTCGATCACCGCCTCGAACCCAGACACACACTTCGAACTCACGCAAGTCCCCTGGTCGGGGATGCACGGTGGATTTCGGGGACCCCAACCTCAGACCGCATACAAAGTCGAAGGAAATGCCCTGCGGACAGGCGATACGATTGCGATCGCTTATGGAGACCGTAGCGGGGGCAGCCGCGGCTATCGGGTGCAGAGTTTCAGCAACGATGCTGTGCAGCTTCCGATTCACATTCAGTTCAAGGCGGACGGCGTCTTCTTTTCCGTGCCCATCGCTACGTACGAGGTGGTGGGGCGAGAGGCCGACGCCGTGCATGGGTTTGTGCCGTCAATCGTGCGGCCCGGCGAGCCGTTCGATGTCCGCATCCGGGCGGAAGACGCTTATCGGAACCGTGCGACGGGTCACATTCCCACATTGGAAGTAACTCTGAACGGAGAGCACCACATAACGTTGCCCGCGGGGGACGATGCGATACAGTTTCTACGCGGCGTCATGTTGGAAGACCTCGGAACGTATCGGTTCGCCTTCGCAAGCTCCGATGGAAGGATCGCTGGAATAAGCGGCCCGGTGTGGGTCCGCGAAGATCCCGATTGGCGTATTTATTGGGGCGAGACGCACGGACACTCCGGCTTTGCCGAGGGCCAGGGGACGCCGTCAGGCTACTTGAGGTTCGGACGGGACGACGCCTGTCTCGATTTCCTGACGCTCTCCGAACACGATATCTGGATGGACAATCATGAGTGGAACGTGCTCAATGCCGTGTCGAAACAGTTTACCGAGCAAGAGAAGTTCATCGCATTCCCCGGCTATGAATGGACATCCGCCCGGGCACGGGGCGGCCATCACAATGTATTCTTCCGGGGCTACGGTTTGGAACGCGTGCCCGTTCAAGAGGCCCACTACCTGACTGACCTGTACCTCGGCCTGCACACCAAGCACCGCCCTGAGGATGTCCTCATCATTCCCCACGCGCATCAGGCTGGCGACTGGCGCAAGAACGATGTCTACCTGGAACGCCTCGTCGAGATCATGTCCATGCACGGGACTTTCGAATGGTTTGGTCGAAAGTATCTTGAAACAGGCAGCCAGGTTGGGTTTGTGGGCGCATCGGACGATCACCTCGGTCACCCTGGATACTCAGCGGGAATAGCGCGCCAACAGGGAGGTTTGGCGGCGGTCTTCAGCGATTCGCTCACAAACGGGGCGGTTTTCGCGGCGTTGCGTGAGCGTCAGGCCTACGCGACATCCGGGGATCGAATCATCCTTCATGCGACGCTCAATGGACAGGACATGGGAACCCGGCAGGACTATTCCGAGAGGCGGACCATCCAAGGCACCGTGAAGGGAACATCGCCCATCGCAGCCGTGGACATCATCAAGAACGGAGAAGTCATCAAGTCATGGGATTGCTTGACAGTCTCGCGTGGCGACACCGGGTTCCTCCAGCTCGGGTTTGAATCCAATTCCGAGATCTTCGCCACGCGAGACAACCCACGGGGCTACCGCCGTTGGCGAGGCTCGCTGGAGGTGCGCGGCGCCGAACTGCGAAACGTCGCCACACCCGGGTTCCAGGACGCGCGCACCGAACGGGCCGAGCGCGACGCTTCTAATCCGAACAAAGTGCTGTTCGCGACGGCGACACGCGGGCGTTTGAATAATCTGGTTCTCGAACTCGAGGGCGCGGGAGATGACGCGTCGATTCGCATCCTGCTGGAAGAGGGCCAGGAATCCGGGGCGGCCCCTGTTCGTATTCGGCCTGCCGCGCGAATCCCGTCGGCCGACCTCACGTTCCGGCTGGGGGATGCTGAAACCGGAAGGCTCGTGCACAAATTCCAGGTCGGACGCTATACAGACGAACTGTCGTTGACATTCATCAATCCCAGCGCCCCCTACGATCGGGACTTCTCATTCACCGACACGACCGAACCCGGATACGGCGATTACTACTACGTGCGCGTCCGGCAACTCAACGGAGGATTGGCTTGGTCGAGCCCGTTTTGGGTGGGCGGCGAGGCACCGCGTTGAGCCGCCAAACGGAAATGACGAGTGGTTGCACCTGAGAGTTCGCTGGGAAGGTTGAGACGAGAGCGGCGATTGCAGAAGGCATTGGACGTAGCCGCATCCAAGTTCTGAGGCGATCCCCTCTACGTCTCGCGTTCCTGCTCAGAATCATACAAGCGCAGCCCGATTCTGGACCGAACTCGCTCGAGGGCTGCCCTTCTTACCCCGTAAGATAGAAAAGTCACTGCTGTCCTAAATAAAACATTCAACCGTTCTTGCGAGGAAGCAACAGCGACTGCGGCAATCTTCTCCGGCCGTCAGAGCCGCTCGCCTTCTGTCAGGCGTGACGAGCTGTTGGCAGCAGATTGCTTCGTCGTTCCTCCTTGTATGATGGTCTTAGGAGGAAACGCGGAGCAATCCCGTAGTCTCCGCAGTGTTTTCTTTTTGCTTCTTTTTCTTTTGTGTATGGGTGTGGGCATGTGGATAACCCCACTCGGTTTCGAGTCTTTCCGAGCTTTCTCGCGCGGCGGCGTGAGATAGTGGAACGGGAGGGGAGGCGAGTTCCTCGCGGGGCCGCGGAAGCCCGACTGCGAGGTTTTCCCCGCCGCCCGTTCCGGCAACCGGACACTATCTTGGGCTCGAAGCCCGCATAAGCGGGGGTGGTCAAGGAAACCGTATTGACGATGGCGTTTAGTATACCAGGAGATAATCAAAGGAGCACGAAGTCGCGGCAAAAGCCCCAACCATTTCACTGGGTGGGCATCGATGTGTCCAAACCTTTTTTTGATGCGGCCGTACTGTCCGTTCCGGACCGGCAAACGGGCGTGCCGGTCCGCGAGTTGCCGGTGAAGCGCTTTCCACGAACCCGCGCCGGCGCGAAAAAATTTGCGGCGCGGCTCGAATAAATATTGCCCGGGGAGACGGAAGTCTGGGAGACCCGCGTGGTGATGGAATCGACGGGAAAGTATTCGAGCGCATTGGCCGTCTGGCTCGCCGAAGAGCCTTGGCCGTTGCGCGCGGCGATTGTGAATCCCGAACCGGTGGTGAAATTTATCCAGAGCCTGGCCTTGGGAAACACGACGGATCGCCTGAGCGCA
>CAYNZS010000128.1:0-11636 GCA_964401695.1 uncultured Nitrospirales bacterium | reverse complement strand
GAGCCTTGATCTCCGAGACGATCCGTTTCTGCTCGCCAGTTCCACCCTCCTCTTGGCGCGCTCGTCGGTCGATACGGTGTACAGCGTGGCTGGCGATGAGTGGGCGCTGCTATCGCTCACCGCGGACGGTGCTGGCTCCACGTTCACTCTGTCGCTGTACCGAACGCCTGCGGGAGCGCCGTTTGAAGCGACACCCGCCATATTCATCGACAGCGGATCGGCCGCAAATCCGGACGCCGCCCTGTCGTTCTCCGAGGAAGGCGAGCAATTCCTTATCGTCTGGACGAAAGATCAAAGCGGAACGGATCGCCTTAGCGCGCGGCGCTTCACGTCGGGAGGATGCTTCCTCGGCTCCCTCATCCGCTTGGACGACATAGCATCCGACCAAGTGGAACCCGTGCTGGCCTTCAACGAGGACGACAACGAGTTTCTCGCCGCCTGGACGGATTTTCGAGGCTTGCCTGAGCAAGTCTACGCCATGCGCCTGCCCGGCGGTTCGCCCGACGAGGACGGCGACGGGTTGTCGAACGATTGGGAGTTGGAATTTGGCCTCGATCCCTTCGGCGCAACGGGCCCGAATGGCGCGGAGGGCGACCCTGACGGCGACGGCCTCACGAACAGCGTCGAATCCGAGCGGGGCACGGACCCCACGAAGGAAGACACGGATGGAGACCGCCTCACGGATCGCCAAGAGGATCTCGATAGTGACGGCCTTCCCGATATCGGGGAGACGGATCCCCTCGATCTCGATACGGACGGTGACGGCTTTATCGACGGCGCGGAGTGGTTTCTCGCTTCGGACCCAACGGATAGCGCGAGTACGCCCGGCGCTGGTATTTTCCTTATCGACCACGGCATCTGCCGTGAGGGCGAGACCGTCGAAATTAGGGTAGATGTGGCGATTGTCGAGGAGGGAATGTACTCTCTCGACCTGAACGGCGCTGGCGGAACGGGGTTCAGCGCTCCCAGCGGCTGGACGGCACAGCTTCAGGGCATTTCGCCGATTCTCCTGACGCCGGGGACGCACACCTTCGCCGTAACCGTCACGCCGGCGGCGCCCATGTCCGTTGCCGACGCGATTGGCGAGTTCGCGTTTCGATTCAGCGACGCGGCAGGCGCGCTCGATTCGCGGACGGTGCTTCTGGTCTGCGACCCCATCGAGCCGCTGGACGAGGACGTGTTCAGCCCCGAGGATTTGGTTCTCCGTTACGCGCCCGCGCTCAAACATCATCGCGACGAGGTCTATCTCCCCGCGCCCGTCGAGCTGACAATGGCGGCGGGAACGCTCACGTTCGGAAACGGGGGCGCGCTGTCTATGCCGCCCATCCCGCTCGACTTTCGCCAGTCGCCTCAGACGGAAGCGGCCCTCGATTTGCAGGGAGCGACCGTCGAGGAATTAACCGCTTCCTACTCGATTCTTCGAGACACGTTTTCTTCCACGATCTACTACACCATCGGCCATCTAGGCGGGCATTCCACGGAACCGGGCGCGGCCACCGACGGCGTATTCATCCAATACTTCATCCACTATTTCGCCGACACCTGGGGCGCGGCGACGGCGGGCGGGCACCGGCATGAAGGCGATTGGGAAGTGGTTCAAGTACTCCTCGACGAATTCCTGACTCCAACCAGCGTCACGATCTCCCAACAGCTTCTGTTGGCGCACGAGATTGGAGGGCCAGGGTCGGCTACGCTTCCCTGGGGCTCCGTGGAAACCTTGGGCGATACCCATCCCGTCCTCTACACGGGCTCAGGCGGACACTCGCTCTACTTCGGGCCCGGCGTGTCCCGCTACGGAACCGCGCTCGAAGTACACGACGGCCTCGGCGCGTGGTCGCTGGAATCGTCCATGGCGGCCGCTTCGCCGGGCACTGATTACCCTGGCGTAATTTCGACAACTTTGCAGGCGCTCCCCCGTTTTGGAGACGACTCGCCCACGAAATGGCTCCGCTACGCGGGCTTGTGGGGCCAAGCCGGATTCCCTTCGGAGCCGGGCGACCTAGGCGGCCCCACGCTATCGGACGGCCCCCCCGGCCCGGTGTTCCTCGGTAATACGCTTGACACGGCCTCGCCCACCGGTGTCCGAAGCCTCTGGCTCGATCCCTACGCGTGGGCCGTCCGCGCAGACACCCCGGATGACGTTGTTCAATCCACCGTACGCGGCGCAGTTCCCGTAGAATTTGACGGGGCAATCGTTGCGCTGACGGACGCGCGTGGCCGGATCTTCCGTGGCACCGTTAACGAGTTTGGGGCCTTCTCGATTCCCGTTCCGGCGGGATCCTACCTCCTTTCGCTCGTCGGCGATTCGGGGCCTGGACAAGAATCCCTACTGGCCACATCGTTATTTGCTTTCGGTCCGGAGGACACGTTGTTGTTTCCCGCAATCGAGATTCCCGAGACAGACTTGGGCGTATTCGCCTTGGCCGATGGCGTTCTGACAGGATCGGACATTTACGCCCGCACCGACGCTGACGGCGATGGCGATGCCGACGACACGGACCTCGACTCGGATAACGATGGCGTGGCCAACGATTCCGACGAAGATCCCATGGGCGATGGCTGGGCCGACCTGTTTCAAATCCAAGATCCGGACGGTGATGGCGTCGCCAGCTATTTTGACAGGGATGACGATGGCGATGGCGTTCCCGATATCGAAGACGCAGACCGCGATGGAAACGGCACGGCCGATTCCGAAGACCCCGATGACACCGATGGCGACGGTTTCATGGACGCTATCGATCTTGACGCCGACAACGATGGGTACGCGAATGCGGTCGAGGGGATCGAAGCCACAGACCCTCTGCTGCCGGAGGATCGCCCCGGCAGCAGGCTCGGCGATGTTGACGGCGACGACGATGTGGACGAAGAAGACTTGCAGGCCGCGGTAAGCATGGCCATAGGCGAGGTGCCATTCGAAGCGCGCGCCGACATCGAGGGGAATGGCGTTATCGACGCCGCGGATGTGCAAGCGTTAGTCCTTCGCATCCTTGGCCAAGTCTGAATGGATGTCCAGGATTTTCTACGAGCTCTGTAGCAATCGCCGCCAAGTTCCTCGCGCAAACTGCCGATAATTCACTCAGGCGGATCTGACGTGGGAATTCTTTCCGTCCGAGGAAAAGATTGTCCGAGTCCTCTCGACTAGTGCGCTGGAATCGGTTCAAGTAAATACTTAATTTGCAATGAGTTATGTATTCCCGCGGATCGCGGCATAGGAATTGCGTTTTGCCCGTCGGATGAGTCCAATTAGGAGAAATCATTGGGGACATTATTTAGCGCGTTTTCGGTGGCGCGGCCGGGCCTCCAGGCAGCGCAAGTCCAGCTAGACGTCGCGGACCACAATATCGCCAACGTGAATAAGGAAGCTTTCTCCCGGCAGCGCGCCGAACTCCTGACCAACAGGCCCATGGAGAAATCGTTCGGAAAAATCGGCCGTGGCGCGCGTGTGGCGACGATTACCCGAATCCGCGACACCTTCCTGGACGCTCTCTACCGCGAGCAGGTCTCGGGTCTGACGTTCACTGAGATTCGGGTCGAGTTCTTCGCTCAGATAGAAGATGTGTTTCTTGAGCCAGGGCTAAACGGAATCAGCGGCCGGACCAACAATTTCTTCGATTCGCTCAACGAATTCTCGAACAACGTGGAAGAATTGCCCGTTCGACAAAGCGTGATCAACTCGGCCGAGGCGCTTGTGGCCCTATTGCGGGAAACGTCGTATCGGCCGACATCGCTGCGAACCAACGCCAACGAAGAAGCGTTGAATTTTGTGCCGGAAATCAATAGTTTGGTGGAATGTATCGCCAATTTGAACGACCTCGTTAGCAAGAGTGAACTGAGCGGCCAGCCCGCGAACGGCCTGAGGGACAACCGCGATTTGGTGATCGACCAACTCGCCGAAATTGTTAACATATTTACCAGCGAGCGGTCCGACGGCCGAATCGAAGTGCTGGTTTTCGGCGCGGAACTGACCAATGTCGTTACATTCCGCCAGTTGGAAGTGGTTCGGGTGCCCACGCTTGATCCCGAGCGCAACGGTCTCCTCGAGGTGCGGTTTGTGGACACGGGCGAAGTGCTCGTCGCGTCCGGCGGCGAACTTGCCGGCGCGTTGATTATGCGCGATTAGGCCATTGTGGAAGTGGATACGCGGGTTGATCAAATCGCCGCTACCGTCACCGACCGAATGCTCGAGTCCCTCCTCGCCATGGCGCGTTAACCCGAACCGTTCCATTTTCACGCAAACGCACTGTTTCGACCCGCACCGTCCGCATGGCAAGTGTAGCCCAAGAGTCTCTCGGTGCGCCCGCCTTTGGTGGCCGAATTGCCTTTTCCGGCATCCGCCCGTTATACTGCGGCGTTTCTAGCAAGGTGAAAACGGGCTTCGCCGAGTTCAGGCTCCGGAGGATCCCGAAGCCGTCAAGGTAAGGAATCAGCTCTATGGTTATCGTAATGGCCTCTCGCAAGAAAGAGGACATCGACCGCGTCGTCAAGAGAGTGGAAGAACTCGGCTACCGCGCCCACCTCATCGAGGGTGTTGAGCGCACGGTGGTCGCCGCCGTGGGAGATGAGCGCGAAAAGTACCGCCTCCAGTCCTTAGAATCGCTACCCTACGTCGAACAGGTTTTTCCCATTCTCAAGTCCTTCAAACTGGCGGGGCGCGAGGCGCGCGTCGACGACACAGTGGTCGAAGTCGGCCCCGTAGTCATCGGGGGCAGCCACTTCACCGTTATCGCTGGCCCCTGCTCGGTCGAATCGAGCGACCAAATCCACGAAACCGCCCGTTGCGTAAAGGAGTCGGGAGCGCATATTCTGCGCGGCGGCGCGTACAAGCCTCGCTCATCCCCCTATAGCTTTCAAGGCATGGAAGAGGAGGGCCTCCAATTGCTGAAGGAGGCCGGCGAGGCTACCGGCATGCCCTTCGTCACCGAAGTCATGACGCCCGAGCAGGCGCCCATCGTCGCTCGGTACGCCGATATCCTTCAGATTGGCGCGCGCAATATGCAGAATTTCGGATTGCTGAAAGCCGTCGGAAAGGTCGACAAACCCGTATTCCTTAAGCGTGGGTTGATGAGTACGATAAACGAGCTGCTCATGTCTGCCGAATATATCATGGCGGAGGGCAATCCCAACGTTATTCTATGCGAGCGTGGGATTCGGACCTTCGAAACGGAGACGAGGAACACCCTCGATCTCAGCGCGGTGCCCGTTATCAAGAAACTTTCCCACCTTCCCATATTCGTCGATCCCAGCCATGGAACGGGGCACTGGGACTATGTGACGCCCATGGCTAAATCGGCCGTGGCGTCTGGGTCGGACGGCCTGATGATCGAGGTCCACCCGCGCCCCGAAGAAGCCTTTTCCGATGGCGCTCAATCGCTCAAACCGAGCAAGTTTGTCCGCATGATGCGCGAAATCGAACCGCTCGTGTCCCTGTGCGGAAGATCGCTTGTCAACGATGCGGCGGCCGTAGCGAAATAGGCGCGGACACAATTCCAAATGCCGAAGACGAATAAACGAGAATCAGGCCAATCTGAAGAAGTTGAGAAAGCCGTCGATACGGGCGACGCAGGCGGGGATGCGGACGAGGCCAAAGAAGAATCAGAACCCATCGAGATGCTCAGCCGGGAGGAATCCCGGAACGCAGTGTACGCCTTATTGTTTGCGAGCGACCGTCCGGTCAGCGCAGGCCGGATCGCCGAGGCCATGGGCGACATCGATCCCGATATCGTGAGCAACCTTCTGGCCGAACTCACCGAAGAGATCGAGGGACGGGACGTTCCCTATGTCCTCCGCGAAATTGCCGGTGGCTACCAATTCACCACGAAGGCCAAGTTCGCGCCCTTTATTCGGCGGATGTTCCAGATCAAGAAGAGTAAGAGGCTGTCGAAGGCTATCCTCGAAACGCTGGCTATCATCGCCTACCGCCAACCGGTGACACGGCCGGATGTAGAGTCCATTCGGGGTGTCAGCGTGGCCCACGCCTTTGACCAGCTGCAAGAACGGCGCCTGATCAAGGCTGTGGGCGTCGCCGAGCTGCCTGGCCGCCCGCGCATCTTCAGGACGACCGACGAATTTCTACTCCATTTTGGAATCAAAAGCCTCAAGGAGCTTCCTTCCATAGAAGAATTGCGCGAGATGGGCTGAGCGGTGTAGCTGCACCCCATGCTGGCGCGCACCCAAAAGCAAGCGATCCCCGATCTTGATACGATTGCAAAAGTTCTTGGCTGAGTGTGGCGTCGCCTCCCGCCGGCAGGCGGAGAGCTACATTGCCGGCGGCCGCGTCCGGGTTAACGGCAAGGTTGCCGCCGTTGGCGACAAAGTCGATCCTGGCGCCGATACCATCGAACTGGATGGCGCGCCGGTAAACCGGGATCGAAAAGTCTACGTCGTCCTTCACAAACCCAAAGGCGTCGTAACCAGCGCGAAAGACACCCACAAACGCCGCACCGTTTTCGACTGCCTAGACGGCGTTACCGCCCGGGTGTTCCCCGTCGGACGCCTCGACATGGACGTCACCGGCGCGCTCTTGCTGACAAATGATGGCTTGATCGCGCATCGGCTCGCCCACCCGAAGTTCCAAGTCGATAAAGTGTACGTCGCGTGGGTCAATGGATGTGTGACCGCCGCCACCGCCGAGGCGCTCTCCGAAGGGATCGAACTCGACGACGGTCCCACCGCACCAGCCAAAGTAACTGTCCTCAAAGCAAACGACGATTCTAGTCGCATCCAGCTCGTCATCCACGAAGGCCGCAAGCGCCTCGTAAAGCGCATGTGCGCCGCCGTCGGCCACCCTGTCCGGGATCTTCGCCGCCTCGCCGTGGGACCCATACGCGCCGACGGTCTGATCCCTGGAGAATGGCGCTACTTGAGTGAACAGGAGATAGCGACCCTCAAGGATGTGACGGCTTCGAGCGGATCCTGAAACGCGACGACCATCGAGGAGACTTTTGTCGTAGGCGTCAACAGAGAAGGGGAATCCTCGTCGAGACCAGTCGCCAGTCGTGCTGTTGAGCCGACGGTTGCAGGGCTTCGTAGTTGCTCAGCGCGAGGAGCATGTGCGGCGCAAGCTTGAGTGCGCGCGTGAAAGACTCCAACGCGTTATCGGTCTGGCCTAGGATGTTCAGGACGACTCCGATGTTGTTATGAAGGACGGGGTCTTATGGGTCAGCTTCGAGTGCTTCTACGAAAGCTGCGAGGGCTTTGGTATATTGGTCTTCCCCGAACAGGGATTCTCCCTTCTCGCGTAACTTCATTGATTGCTCTCTTTGTTGGAATTCTTCCAGCGAGGGGGCAATGGCGTGAGCCTGCGCGATATCGGTCTTTGCGCTGGCGAGGTTGCCCATCTGATTATGGGCCCGCGCGCGGAAACCATAGGCGAGGATATTTTCCGGGTCCGTTTCGATAGCCTTGTCGAGCCATAGGAGTGCGGTGTCGAAGTCGCCTTCCGCGGTCGACAGAGTTCCCAATACGGCGGCTAAATGCGGCGGCGCTTTGCCCTGTTCGACGATGTTCGTCAACGCCTCTCTCGCGCCCCGATAATCGAGATCGCGGATATGCGCATCTCAGCATCCGGCGCGTCGACGTATTCCGGATCGAGTTCTAAGGCCTTTTGGGGCGGCCTCCAGGGCCAATTTCGTTTCATCGAAGTCCACAGCCGCACCCGCGAGGTCAAACCAGGCCTTCCCCTAATCTGGGTATTTCTTCATCTTTTCACGGGCGAGCTCCAGATAGTAGAGCGCCTTCTCTTTGTTGCGTTCTACGTTGGGGTAGAATCCGTAATGGTGAATCATGATCGAGGAAGACCGCAGCGTTGCGCCGACTTCCTGCAGGCTTGCCCCGAGGTCTTCGTATTCGGCTTCGTGGTATTCGATGCCAAGGCCGTTCTTGAATAGGCGGAGCAGTGGCGCGCGCATGTAGTCCGCGTAGCCCCGCGCAAAGGGGTCGTTCGGCGGCGCGGGCATCCATCGCCACGAGCTTGGCGTGTCACAATAATTCGCGAGGCAAGTCCAGATGCCCTGTGCGCCGTGGCCATCCGCGTCGACCAGTGCACGGATCGCGGCCGCGCCCGCGAACACACGGTTGCGCATGTACGCGAAATCGTCGCGCCAATCCACGTCGAACACATCCGCGCCGAAAGAACGCGCGATTGTTATGGTATCGTCCGTCGAGCCGGTATCGCCGACGATGATGGCGTCGGAGATAGGTTGAACACTGGCCAAACACTCCGCGAGGCATCCGGATTCGTTCTTACGATCATTACGACGTTTAGCGATGGCACGCCGGAAACTCCTCCCTGGCTAACATCAGCCCGGACCGCGGCGTATGACTTTGAGCCGAACGGGAACCACGCCCGCCGTAATCATGCCAATCTGGTCGGCGGCGCGGCGCGATAGGTCTATGACACGTCCCCGGACGAAGGGCCCGCGGTCGTTGATTCGGACTTTGACGGATTTTCCGTTTCGCATGTTGGTGACGCCGACGACGCTTCCGAAAGGGAGATTGCGGTGGGCGGCGGTGAGGGCATTTTGGTCGAAAGTCTCGCCAGAGGCAGTGGGGCGTCCATGGAATTTTTCGCCGTACCAGGAGGCCTGTCCATCCGAGCGTCCGGTGATCCGGTTTGTTACGACACTGGCGGTGTCGCGCGCCCAGCGCACGGGTTTGCTGGCGCATCCAACCCAAACTAAACAGAAAAGGAGCACGACAGTCGCCGTGCTTCTGATAGATTTCATCGATTCTCTTTCGCCCTGGGATTGCGATTCCAGGCTAAATAAGAATTCAGGTCCATTAAAAGAACTTGCCGATCCTGTCCGCGAACTGCGCTACGACCTCGGGGTTCTTGAAGTCGCCCCGCTCGATGGTTTCCTTCACTTCAGCCACGCGGTCAGCGCGGATGTCCGGCTGGCTAGCGGCAACTTGGATGGTCTGCGCGAGGGTGGCGGCGGCCTGAGCCTCCGTGCTAATAGTCACTCCGTACTTGGATGCCGCTGCCGAAGCTTTCGCCGATTCTTTGCTGTCGCGGGCGTTGGCCGGGCGATCGGGCTTGGGTTCTGGAATCCCGCCTATACCTTGTATTCCAACCATATCCCACCTCCTAAACTCTGGAGCCGTTGTTTTCTGGCTCTCCCATCAATATTTATCGGCAACCTGGGACCTCACCTTTAGCCTAAATGCGCCAAATTCTTTGAGTGGGAGCTAGGGTAGCACATTGGGTGTCTCTGGTAAACGAGATTCCAGCCGGTTAAATTCGAAAGTCCTTTTGACGCAGCTGCTTGTCCATTGTGACCCAATGAGCGCTGGAGATTACCTTGGGAGCACATCAGATTTCAAATCAGTCTATCACGTCAAGGTCGAAAGGCGAGAAAAGTCTCGTCAGAGTGGCCTTGTTCGCCGCCGCAATAGCAAAGCGGGGAGATATCCGGGCTCACCCCACCGCAGCGGAATTTGGATTTGTGTGGTACAAATTAATAGCGAGAGAGAGGGAGATGGCCCAAATACGGGTTTCTGTTCGCTTCTCCTTCCAATTGCAACGCAGCTCCTACAAGAACCGATCTTCTCCCTCTCTCTCCACCCCGGGCCAGTCGCACGGCATTTCGTAAGGCCGCGCGTGGATTTCTCGGTACCGTGTGTGGCATTCTCGCCGTAACGCGCTTGGTCGGATGGCGCAGTTTGTCTCTAACTGGATGAGTTTCCCTGCGAATGGATATGGCGCCGCGAGCGGTCTATAGCATCATGACGCTCTACATGATGGCGATTCTTTTGCGCTGGCTTGGGGCGTGGCTCAGCCTGGAAGTCGAAGCCGGACCCCTCCGTTGGATCGCTCTTATCAGCGATCCTCTCATTAAACGGATGCGGCAAATACTTCCTCCGATGGGGCCCGTCGATTTTGCGCCTCTCGCGTCCGTCTTGGCGCTTTGGCTGATTCGTGAGATTTCTGTCGGGATTCTCGCCGCCAATGCCTGAGTAGCAAGCGTGCGGCCGCGTCGATTTTCTCTTCCCAGCGCAACATCATTCATTGCCCATGACGATCCGAAATCAAGATGACCCACACGCCGACGCGCGCAGCCAGATGCTCGAAGTCCAATTGAGGCAGCGCGGAATGATCGACGAGCGGGTGCTCGGCGCCATGGGAAAAGTACCGCGCCACCTCTTTGTCCCGCCCGCGTCGCGCTCGAGGGCCTACGAGGATAGGCCGCTACCCATCGGTTGTGGTCAGACGATTTCCCAGCCCTATATGGTCGCAATCATGACGGAGTTTCTGCGGCTGCGTCCCACGGACCGCGTACTCGAAGTGGGGACGGGGTCGGGCTATCAGGCGGCGATTCTCTCAGCGCTTGCGTTGAGGGTCTTCTCCATCGAACGTCATGGGATTCTCGCCAAGGCCGCCCGCGCAACTTTTGTCGATCTGGGCCTTGAGAACGTGGATGTGCTGTGTGGCGACGGCACGATGGGTTGTCAGAGCGAAGCGCCCTTTGACGGGATAATCGTCACGGCGGGTGCGCCGGAGGTCCCCGTTCCGCTGCTGGAGCAGTTGGCGCCCGGAGGCCATCTCGTCTGTCCGGTGGGCACACGGGAAAGGCAGACCATCGTTCAGATCACGCGCAGCGATGAGGGACCGGTCGAAAGGGAAGGAACCGCGTGCATGTTTGTGCCGTTAGTCGGTGAAAGGGGATGGGCCGAGTAGGCTCCACAATTCTATGTGTCTCGTTCAGATTGATGGCATTCGGTATGCGCACCAGGGAAACTCCATATTGAACGGCATCTCGTGGCGCATTCGATCCGGCGAGCATTGGGCCCTCTTAGGCGCGAACGGATCGGGCAAGACCACGCTGCTCAAGATCCTTACGGGATATGAATGGCCCACGGCGGGCAGCGTTCGCGTGTTGGGAAGGACCTACGGCCATTGCGATATCCGGGCGCACCGTAAGATGATCGGCTGGGTAAGCAGTTCCTTCAACCGGAGGATTCCGTCGCGGGATAGCGTTCTTGAAGTCGCGGCCTCCGGCTTCGACGCGTCTATTGGATTGTACCGCGAAATTCGTGGTGGCGAATGGGCGCGGGCGGAGGAAGTCCTCGAATCGCTGGGAATGGCGCCGCTGGGCCAGCATGTGTTCAGTACGTTATCGCAGGGCGAGCAACAGCGCGCCATGATTGCTCGCGCGGTTGTCAACGATCCGGCCATTCTCGTGCTCGACGAGCCTTGCGCGGGGCTTGACCCTGTGTCGCGCGTCAGGTTCTTGGACGAGGTAGCCGCGTTTACCGCGCAGGATTCTGCGCCAACCGTGATTTTGGTGACGCACCACATCGAAGAAATTCGGCCGTGGATCACCCATGCCCATCTTCTCAAGAACGGACAGACGCTGCTTCAGGGAACGACGGACAAGGCCATAACTTCCGACGCGCTGACTCGAATGCTTTCGCACGAGTGCGAAGTGGAAGAACGAGAAGGAATCTATCGGCTAACATTGTCCCACACCACGCTAACGGCGGGGTGAGGAAGCCCCCCAAAAAAACGGGCTAGCCTGCGCCTATCGACTTTTCGACGATGGCGCGAATCTCGCGCGCGGCCATTCCTGTAGCGGAACAATTGGCTAGGCTAGAGTTTTGCGGTTTCTCTACCGTATTTTATTGCAAATGGTGGGCCG
>CAYNZS010000127.1:0-11672 GCA_964401695.1 uncultured Nitrospirales bacterium | reverse complement strand
AACGCTGGAAGTTGTACGGCGACAACCGGCTCTACGACGTAGAGAATGACGTGCTCGAGAAAGACCCGGTAACTAGCCCGGAGACCGAGGCCATCCGGAAAAAACTGCAAGCGGCCATGGATAGAATGCCGTCGGAAGGGCAGACGCTATTGAAATTCGATTGAGTCGCGGAGCGGTCTGCGGGACGCTTCGTACGCGACCGGTCGACATTTATGCGTACGAGGGAATCCTAGATGAAGGACAGTAAGGAGAACTCCAAGATGCAAACGCTACTTGTCCCATCGAGAGGGTCGCGCTTCGCGGCCGCCCTGGTACTGACACTACTGGCAGCCGAAGTCGCCGACGCCGCTGAAGACGCGCTGGACACGGGCGATTCCGTCATGGCTTCGCTGGTGGAGGATTTCGCGAATCGGCCGCGCGAAGCGGGGGTGCGTTGTTGGTGGTGGTGGCTGAACAGCAATGTCACGAAAGAGGCCATCACACGCGACTTGGAGGCGATGTATGAAAAGGGCTTCAGTGGCGCGATGATTTTCGACGCGGGCACGGAACTCTGGTGGGGCCCCGACGCAAACCCGCCCAATGGCCCGCAGTTCGGCGGGCCGGAATGGACGGCGCTCTATCTGCATGCGTTAAACGAGGCCAAGCGCCTCAATCTGAAGATCGGACTCTCCATTCAGAGCGGGTGGAACCTCGGCGGCCCCAGCGTTACGCTGGATGACAAGGCCAAACAATTAACGGCCTCGGAAATACAGGTCGAAGGCGGAGAGACAATACGGGAAACGCTGCCCGTCCCGGAATCGAACTATGACTACTACCGCGACATCTGTGTGCTGGCATGTGGAGGGGTTGCGCGGCGAAGTGCCCGTCTCGGACCTCTGTCGGCGTGAGGGGATCGCCCCGACGCTGTATTACCGCTGGTCAATCCTGCGACACGCCTCAATTCGCAGTGGCGTCTATCCGGCGCTGGTGGGCTTCGATGGGCAAACGGGCGTACCCGGATGCGCGTACTCTTTTCATCACAGCCGATGCGGGCGGAAGCAATGGATACCGCTCCCGCGTATGGAAGCATGAACTCCAGAAATTTGCTGACGATGCCGGCCTGCGCATTCGCGTGAGCCACTTTCCACCCGGGACCAGCAAATGGAATAAAATAGAGCACCGACTATTTTGTCACATCACCAAGAACTGGCGCGGTAAACCCCTTCGCACTTTCGAAACCGTCGTCGAGCTCATCGCAAACACTCGTACCCAAGCCGGGCTTCGCGTCAAAGCCCGGCTCGACAAGCGCAAATACAAGAAGGCCGTGGGGGTAACCAAAAAGCAGATCGAAGACCTTCAGATCCTCCGAGATGGCTTCAGAGGCGACTGGAACTATGAGCTACACCCTCGAACGAACTTGGCAAATTAATTGCGATCAAATCCCTTAGGCAAAAAGGGCGCCGACGGGGACTACCACCGAACCTTACGTAGAAACTATCAAAGCCACGCGAAAACATGCTACGCTTGTGGGACCTTCTAGCACCGTGCCGACCGCGACCGATCACGGTTGCATCGATCACGCTAGCCCCAGATCGTCATGGACACACAAAACTTCACGGAAAACCGAGAGAAAATGGTGAACGCCTGATTGTGGCCCGGTGTGAGGATTGACTGCCGTGGAATGAGGATTGACTGCCGTGGAATAAGGAGCCCGCGGAAACCAGACCAGGACGCGAGCATATATTCATCATTCTGACGCTAGTGGAAGAAATGGCGGGACGCGCAATTAAGGGCCGTTACACATGGGAACTCCTTGTAGAATCGCACCGATATTTCTAAGCTCGCTAATCGTCGTTGCGTCATTCGTTGGATGTACACTCGAAAGCGGGGACGAAGTACATGTTGAACGTATTCCGCTTCTGCTTCAGCGATACTCCGTGAAGCCCAAACCTCCGCTTCTGCTTCAGCGATACTCCGTGAAGCCCAAACCGGAGACGCTGCTCGTATTTCCGCCCGTTCCCCTTCTGCGATTGCCAAAGGGCCTAGATACCTCTAAGCACTTATCAAATCCAAGTTTCGAGTATGATAGACGCTACTGGGCAGTGAGTGGCCCGAAAACCTCTGTGTGCGGCACGACAGACCTGCTATCCGCGGATGGGCGCTTCTGTCTTCAGGTGCTTATTTCGGCGGGGGACGAAGTGTTTGTTTCACAGACGCTACGGCCAAAACCAAGAACGTTCTATTCGTTCAGCGCGATCATATTTATCCCCGGGATTGGTGAAGCCGCCCTAGAGGTGCGGGACATGGCTGGGAATACCCTCTTGCGTGGCGATGCCTTGAGCGGCCCGATGTCGGAATGGTCTTACGAGTCTTTGACATTCGTTACGGGAAATTCCACAGAACGAATCACGGTTGGGATCCATTGCTCAGGCGCTGCCGAGACCAGCCCGATCCTGATAGATCAGTGCGCTATGCGAGCCTTCCCTCCAGCAGAGAATTTTCTGCCCAGCGGAACAATGGAAACCGAACCGGAGGAAGGGCGAATGCCGGAGTGGTACGTTTTGGGCCACGGCATATCGCCAAGATCTAAGGGATATCAGAGCGAATACGCCCTCGAGCTTCCGCCGATCGCCGATCGCGTTTCATCGGTTGCCTGCTTGATTCCGGTGCGACCCCAGCTGGACGGCCGGGCGGTCTGGATCAGTGCGATGACTAAGAGCGTGTCTGAAGGCGATGCGCTGCCTCCTGAGGTCGATATCACGTTGCGATTAAACGATTCCGAAGGCGCACTGACAAGAACTCAAGCCACAAGTCCCGCGACGGGCGACTGGGTGGAAACAACGCTTATGGCGACGATGCCCAATCTATTCAGCGGGGACGACACCCTCCCACCTCCCTTCCATGTGCTTTTCTTTGAGCGTCCTGCGGGAATCGAAGGTCGTGCATACATCGACGAGGTGGTCATGCTTGCGATCCCTGAAATCCGTTTCGACGGAGGACTTCCGTCAGCGGCCCCGTCGCGTTAGCAACGTGTCTGGCAAAGCGCGCGATATTCACCGTCGCCGGCTCTCGACACGATGTTACTGACACGGGCGGAATGCCTTTCTATATGATGCTCATTGGCTGCTGGGCACCCACCTCGTTGGCGAAAATGGAACAGGAGCAAAGAGGGCTCGTTGTAGGACGGAAAAAAGGGGGGATTGCTCCTTCCTAGTTCTTCTCAGACTTAAGGAAAAGTCATGGATTCACGTTTCGCAAAGGCAAATCGATGTGTGATCGCGGCCGCCGCGTTTCTTGTCGTCCTCGCGATTTTCCCGTTCACACCTGATCCGGCAGGCGATATCAAGATCCTGGGTTATGAACTGTTTGCCTTCGTTGCGCTAGCCCTGTGGCTTTTCACTCCCCGCTACGCGAAAGTGGAACGCCAGCTATCATCCGCCCTTCTCCCCCTCTTCATTGCGTTTCTAGGGTTCAACCTGGTTGCGGCCTTCTATTCGGTCAACATGGGGTACAGCCTCTGTCGGGAATTCATCAAGACGGGCTCGCTCTTCATCCTATTCCTCGCCGCAGCCGATGCCTACCATACGCCGAAGCAGGTTTGGGCTTTGGTAAGCGTCATCTGCGTTGCCGTTTCTATTGCGGCCCTGTATGGCATAGCTCAACATATGGGATTAGATCCATTTCCATGGAATAATACTTCGGGTATGCTGCGTGACGCGCCAGCGACTTTTGGCAATCCGAATCTTGCCTCTCATACAATTATGCCCACGATCATCTTGGCCGGAGGCCTATGTACCCTTCGAAAAGGACGCTGGGCTTTCCTCTGCATTCCTCTCCTATTAAGTCTCTTCGCTTTTACTCGGAGCCGCGGCTCTCTGCTGGCGTTAGCAGGCGCCTTGGTACTTGTAATCGTAGCGCAGCTTATTTCGCGAAGAGTCAAGAAGCAGCCCCGCGCTATCGTATTGACGCTTGGCGCGCTACTAGGTGCCGCCACGATCGTCATCTCGATGGCCGCCACGATTACCAACCTGTACACGGGGCAGCCTTACCCAGACGGTACGAGCGTGACACTCCGCTATAATTCAGTCTATGGGGCCAGCCGCATGATTCAGGACAGCCCGTGGTTGGGCCATGGCCCAGGAATGTATCCGGTTGCAAACCCCGAGTATTGGACATTGCTGGAGAAAGAGCGGTTCGCCACTCTGAACATGAGGAACGTCTATGTTCATAACGAACCGCTCGAAATCGCTGTGGAGGCCGGACTGCCTGCGGCCATAGTGTACATCGCTATTCTGGTTCTTGGCCTATACTACGGCCTCTCTCTGAGGTTTGGGTCCCGCGATTCCGACCGGCGATCTCTTGGGATGACCTCGGCTGCATTCTTCTTCGCGTTCCTGTTGGATGGCCTCTTCGGCTTTAACTTGAATGCCCCGGCGTCCGCCGTCTTGTTGTTCCTCATTGCGGGTACGACGGCAGGCGTGTGGCGCGCGAGTCGAGCTCCCATGTCCCGGCGTCCTTTTCGATACGGGTTGGATCCTATCTTGCGGCGTCTTCTCGTATTGAGTTGTGCCGCAATCATTCCAATACTCGGCATTCGCGATTTCTCGGCTCAGTTTTTCCACCAACGCGGACTCGGAGCCCTGGAATTCGAGGCCTATGCCGAGGCCACCGAATCGTTTGCCAAAGCATCGTCTCTGGCACCCTACAACTGGCTTCACCCGTATCTCCTCGGTATGATCGATCAAAGGATGGGCCGTCCTGACGAAGGAGTCAAGCATTTCGGCCGAACCCTCGAGTTGCATCCCAACTTCCTTCATGCCCGAATTAATAAGGCCCGGACGTTACTTAACATGGTATCGTCATCCTCCAAGGAGGAAGCGCCGGCAATTCTGCAACAAGCAGTCAGCGATGCAGAACGTGCCGTCCGAATCGCGCCACAACTACCAGAGCCCCACGATATTCTTGGAAGGGCAGCGATACTGCGGGCGCAATGGCAAAGCGCCTCACGCCCGGACGAAATCCTAGACAGGAAGAACGAGGCCTGGCAGGAAGCCGAAGATCATCTTCTAGAAGCGATAGAGAATGGCCACAAAGATAAGGGGACTCTCTACCGTCTGATTGCCTTGAGCCGTCTTGCCGGAGAGAATGTTCTCGGCGCGCAAAACGCCCTAGTTCGCTCGCTCGAAATTGAACCGGAAGCGCTAGAAACGTGGGGACTTCTGTTACAATCCAGCGGAACATCGGGCGAGTACGATACCATCAAGAATAGCCTGGACTGGTGTATCGAACGCCTGAGCAATTCACGAAGCGCTCCGGATGCTCTCGGCGCCCTAAAGCTATTGCGTACGGAGATTCTGTATAAAGGCTACGGTAGAAGATTGGATGCCGAGAATGCTTTTCTGCAGATCGTGCTGGACTACCCTATGCGGATCGATGCGTGGGCGGCGTTTCACGAATTTGCAGAGACGGAAGGCCGCAATGAAGCTTTCAACGCGATCCTCCTGCGGACGATTGCCGGGCAAGAGAAGGCCGAAGAAAATCTTCCAGATTTTCTCCAATCTCTCTCTGTTGGGCTGGCGGAGAGCGAGAACGGCATTGTCGAGGGAGTGTCAAGGCTCGCGAATGCGCTTCAATTGCATCAAGATACGGCCACAGATCCAGAACGAACGGTGTCGAACTATTCCTGGGCGGCGGATCTGCTTGCCGCGCGGGCGCAACAAACAACGATTCCTCCAAGGGACGCCGGCGTCGTATATCTCCAGCTTGGCCTTATGTACGAACTCTTTCAGGACTTCGATACGGCCGCTCAAATGCTCGACCAAGCGTCGCCAAACTTATCGGGCGCGCAACTCCTTCTTTGCTTGCATACTAGAGGAGCGGCGCTTACGGAGATGGATGACACAAGCGCAGCGGTGCGGGTTTTCGAAAAAGTCGTAGCGATCGCCCCCTATAGCTTCGAAGGGCACCTTGCCCTGGCGGGAGCTCTCGTTCGGGACGAGCAGTGGCTAACTGCTCGCCTGAAATACGAGTCGATTCTTGCTTCATTCGCAATAGACGACATTGGAATCAGAACTATTCAAGAGGCAATCGACGGCCTGCCAAAGTAGGATAATCGCGTTGCCCGAGGGCGGACTATAGGCATTGGCATTGCCGGTCGCGGAGTTCGACTGCGCCACCGCCATGTTTATGGCGGGGAAATGGGTGAATCAACCGAAACGTATCGATACCCGCAAGTAACTACTCGCTATCCTCGCCCTTTTTCGCAAGTTGTAACTGATCGAATATGCTGGCCAGGCAAAAGGAGACGTCTCGGCGTCGATGATCGTTAAGTGAACGGTCGAACTCGTAGCAAACTAAGAGGTCTTGCAGGTCGGCCGATCTGACCAGTACGTCTTCCCTCGCTGTCTGGGAGTTCTGCTCGTTCTTCGTGCCTGAGGAGGCCATCAATAGACCTCCGTCGCCCTTTCTGACTTCGAGGTAGTGGAGCTGTAGTTCGTGCCGGCACAATTGAGTCAGTAGGTTTATCTTGATCGGACACCCGCTGTATTTCAGAGAGGCCTCTGCGTATCGTCTCAGTGCCTGGTAGATCTTGTTTCGTCGACGACGGTCGTAGGCTGTTCGAAAGGCAATGGGGCGAAAGTATCCGGCAACCCAAGCGATAGACAGCAGGGTGACGGCGTACAGCGCAAATGAAAGCCATGCCCACATTGAGTCGGCTGGAAAAGCAGCCGGTAGGACGGCTGCCAGCGCGAGGAAAACGGCGACCGTGTAAAGAGTGAGCACCACCTGCGGCTGGGAGTATCCCTTGCCGAGGAGTCTGTGATGGGTGTGTAGGTCGTCGCCGGAGAAGACCGGCACCCCACGGAGATAGCGTCTCAACATAGATACGAGGGTCTCAAAAATAGGGAAACTAAGGGCCAGTAGCGGCGCGATCATGATCGCGGTAGTCTCCAGTTTCTGGGAGCCCATTAGGGATACGGTCGCTAGAATGAAGCCGATAAACAGGCTGCCGGTGTCACCTAAAAACACCTTTGCGGGTGGGAAGTTGTAGAACAGGAAAGCCAGTAAGCCTCCTGCGATAGCAGCGGTCGTAAGTATGACAAATTGGTTTTCCTGAATAATCCCCAGAGCAAACAATGCCCCCGCGCCGATGAGTCCGATTCCGGTGGCGAGTCCATCTACTCCGTCGATCAAGTTGAAGGCGTTGATGAGTCCGACCAGCCACAGCACGGTCACCAATCCGCCCAAACCAGGCCCAAAACTTACGGTGCCCAGCAAAGGGATCGTCACCGTCGTAAGCGAGTATCCCGATAGGCAGACAAAGAGAGCAACGATGATTTGTCCGACAAACTTCCGGCGAGCCCCCAAGCCTTTGATGTCGTCTACCAGTCCAAGCGCTACGATGCCGGCGCCACCTATCGTGAGGACCATGTATCTGTTCCGGTTGCTCGCCAAGGTAAAGATCGGATCGATGTGCTCTGTTAGGTGGAGACGCACCCACACCCATTTGTCCCCTGGGAAGATGAGGCATCCTGCGGTGGTCGCGGCGAGAAACAGCGCTATAAGGGGGATTGCTATTCCCAAACCACCAAGAAGAGGGATTGGACCTCTGTACACCTTCCGGTATCCGCCCTCGTCGACGGCTCCAAATTGCCGCGCAAAGCGCATGACGAGGGGGGTCAGCGCTGCGGTAAGGAGCAGACAGAAGGTGAAAATGGCGAAAACCGCCTCGTTTGATCCTGACGCAAACAAAAGGAGACTTCTCCGAGGAATAGATCGACTGGGCGAAGAGGAAGGTAGTCTAAGCACTACTATGGTCTGATTCTATACTTCGTTGGAAATGTTGTCAACAAGGCGAAAACTAACTATACTCTCGACAGACTTTTGAGGGAAAAGGTGGTTCTACCTTGGAATTGGGGCTGTGTTAAGGGGTGCGCGGTGCTCTTGTGTCCGTGAGAAACATGTCGGCAATCAAAACAATTCATACCCTTCGTTATCTGAAAAGCAGCCAGATAAGGGGGCAACTTTACAATCGCCTGCGCCCGGTTTGGGAACGTCCGGCACGATTCTTCGAGATGCCCCATGGCCGGTTAGAAGACTGTCGGTGGAGGGCGGAGCGATCAATCCTCGCGCCAGGGACTCAGCCCAATAGCCAGGAAGAGGCTAGGGCTGGACAACTGAGTTTTCTGAACCGAAGCGAAGATATTGGCTGGCCTCCGACCGATTGGCAAGTGCCTGAGTTGCCTAAGCTCTGGCAATACAACCTGCACTACTTCGAGTGGCTCTGGGCCTTGGACTTCGAGTCGGTCCGTGAGGCTCTTCTCGACTGGATCGAGCGCCACGGACTGGCCAGAGGCCGGGTCGGCTGGGAGCCCTATCCGGTTTCCCTGCGCCTGATGAACTGGTGCGGCGTTTGTTTCGGCAAATTTAGAAGAGAGACGGAGGAAGACACGGATTTCTTGCGTCAGCTGTGGCGCAGCCTCTTTCTCCAGGCCCAATGGCTGTCCCGGCACCTGGAAACGCACTTGCTGGGCAACCACCTATTGGAAAACGGGGCGGCGCTCGCCTTTGTCGGCAGTTGCTTTTCGGGGAAGGCGGGACAACGCTGGCTGAGTAAGGGACTGGAAATCCTGAGCGCAGAGGTTCCAGAGCAGGTTTTGCCCGACGGTATGCACTTCGAACGTTCGCCCATGTATCACCTTCGTGTGGCTTACTTGCTGCGTCTGCTTCTGAACACAGGGAACGAAGAGCTGAGGAGTCTCCTCGAGCGGCCCTTCGTTCAAATGCGACGGGCGCTCGAAGATCTCTGCCACCCCGACGGCGGGATCGCTCTACTCAATGACAGCGCTTTCTCTATCGCCAATGACCCGGGCGATCTCCTGGGGCCGAGGTCGGCCCTGGAGCCCAGCCCGTGGGCGCTCCCGGACGCTGGGTACTACGGGTATCGCGGCGCGGACGGTTCCTACATCATCTGCGATGCAGGTTCCATTGGCCCAGACTACATCCCGGGCCACGCCCACGGCGACATTTTTTCCTTTGAACTGTCGCTCAAGGGTCAGCGCGTCATCGTTGACAGCGGCGTCTATGACTATGTGCCGGGAGAGATGCGTCGATACTGCCGATCAACACGGGCCCACAACACAGTCGAGATTGACGGGCAAGATCAGTGCGAATTTTGGGGCGCGTTTCGAGTCGCCCGGCGCGGTTACCCGCGTGACGTTCGGTGGGAACCATCTTCAAGCGGATTCCGCCTTAGCGGATGGCATGACGCCTATCGGCGCCTGCCGGGGCGACCGACACATCATCGAAGCATACTGTGGGATGGATCGAGTGGCTTGGAGGTGCGCGACCAGGTCAAGGCGCGGCGCCCCGTCACAGCCGTGGCCAGATTGCACTTACACCCAGTTTGCCGCATAATGCGCATGCGAGAGCGTGACGCCTTGGTCGAATACCCCGGGGGATCGATGCGGATCGCCTTCACGGGGCAGGGAGAACTGTCCCGCGAAGACTCGCGGTATTGCCCCGAGTTCGGACGCGAAGTCCCGAACGTGGCCTTGGCCTTCACATCCGATGGAGAGGACAGCGAAACGGCATTCACCATCGCTTCATCGTAGAACGAAACATGCGGATTCTCTTTTTTTCACACTATTTCCCGCCGGAGGGCAACGCACCAGCATCGCGCACCTACGAAAACTGTAAGCGATGGGCGCGGGCGGGACACCAAGTGACCGTCCTCACCTGTGCGCCGAATGTACCCAATGGCGTCGTGTACGAAGGGTATCGCAATCGCGTCCGTCAACACGAGACAATCGACGGCGTGCAAGTCGTTCGCGTCTGGACCTTCATCGCGGCGAACGCGGGAACTCTGCGGCGTATCTTAAACTATGTTTCCTACATGTTCAGTTCCGTCTTCTTCTCCCTGTTTATCACTCGGCCTGATGTGATAATCGCCACATCGCCGCAGTTTTTCTGCGGTTGGGCCGGCATGATTGCCGGTAAGCTGCGCCGAATCCCACGCGTCCTGGAGATCCGCGATATTTGGCCCGAGTCGATCCAAGCGGTCGGCGCCATGCGAAGCGGCATGCTCGTTCGCATTCTAGAACGGCTGGAACTGAAAATGTACGCATCCGCTCGGCAGATCGTGACCGTCGGAGAGGGATATCGTCAGCGTTTGCTCAAGAAGGGTGTGCCAGACGACAAGATCTCCGTGGTCATGAACGGCGTTGATCGTGAATTGTTTAGTCCGCAGGAGAAGGACGCTGCCCTCATAGACAAATATGGATTACAGGACCGGTGGATCTGCTCCTATATAGGTACAATCGGGATGGCTTGCGCGCTGGATGTGGTCTTGCGTGCGGCAAGAATACTGAAACAAAGAAACCGAAACGACATCGTCTTCCTTCTGGTCGGCGATGGCGCCGTGTGCGAGGTTCTTCGGGCTGAGGCCCGCCGCCTGGAGTTGGAAAACGTCATTTTCACTGGCCGCCAGGATAAGAGTATGATACCTTCGTTTCTGTCCATCTCCGACGCTTGTCTCGTGCACCTGAAGAAGGCGGAGCTGTTCACGTCGGTCATGCCTTCCAAGATTTTTGAGGCGGGTGGAATGGCGAAGCCTATCATTATGGGTGTGCGAGGTTGTGCAGCTGAGATTGTCGACGATGCGCAGATGGGACTTCACATGGAGCCCGAGAACGAGGGCGACCTGGTTGGTGCTGTCGAGAAGTTAGTCGATGAGCCTCTTCTAGCGAAAACACTTGGCCTTTCTGGCCATGGCTACATGGTGACGCATTTTGATCGCAGTACGCTCGCAACGGAATATATGCACATTCTCGAAGATGCTGCGAGCGGGAAGAGCAGCAAACAAGACAGGTACAATCGCTAGCGTAACGCTAAGTCTTAGAGGGCGGAGCCGAGTGACCGGCGCAACTATCGCACGTCTTTTGACAAAATTGCGCACGAGGTCGGGTTTTATCCTAAGGTGAGCCTGGAAGATGGGATACTGGAAGTCGCGGACGCGTTCAAGCGAGAAGAAGTGGATGATTGCAAGGCAGACAAGTACAGCAACCTCTCCTACGCGCGGCGTATTCTTGAAGAAGAGAAGAAACGCAATGAGCATTCTCTATCAAAATAGCGCTGTTGCTTGATTCGTTCGTTTCGTATGTTTCTTTCCCACAGCGAGCTGCATTCATCCATCCCATCGCCGGGGTTTCTAGTCCCGCCAGAACCCAGGGCCATGCCGCGGCCGCCTGTCTACAAATAGCGGATCGCAGGGACGATGAGCTTCGCTGATATCGGCGGGGGCTGAATTATCGGGGAAGGATGCCATTTCGTCGACCTTCTGCCCTTCATCGCCGGTAGTTCCGTCGCGAGCGTTTTCGCGATGATGGTCGGCGAAGGCGTAGCCGTGCGCAACGACAAGATGTCGATTCTCCTGTCCTTCGCGGACGCTTCAATCGGTACAGTCAACTGCTTCTCGAACGGTTCGAAGAGTTTTCCGAAAGAATCGCTCGAAATCTTCAGCGAGGCCGCGGAAAAAGAATGGATTCTTCCGGCGTTGGTCCACCCCAGCGCGGTGATTTCGCCCAGCGCGAAAATCCATGCGGGCACCGTGGTCATGGCGAATGCCGTTGTGAATGCCATGGCCCATCTTCTACAGTTGGGCTCTGATTTTGCCTGATTTTACGTTGTAAGTC
>CAYNZS010000126.1:0-11705 GCA_964401695.1 uncultured Nitrospirales bacterium | reverse complement strand
ACGCCTGACAGAAGGCGAGCGACTTTGGCGACCGGAGAAGATTGCCGCAGTCGCTGTCGCTCCCTCGCAAAGACGGTTGAAGGTTCTATTCAGGACGGCAGTGGAGGGAAGTGACTCTTAAGCTGGCCGCAAAAGAGGGGATGGGCCGCGCTTATAGCTCGTCGGAGGGCCGGTGTAGCTTGTTGATGGTGAGCAGCGTGGCGGGCCTCGGGTCTCTTTTGATGACGAGTTCGTCGCCGGTCGCCAGCGGGACTTCTTCGGCCGCGCTGTCGTAACCGAGCCGCGCCAGCCCTCTTGTAATTTTCGCGCGGATGACCGAGGTCTCCAATGTTACGATGTGATTGACCAGTTCGCTTGTGTACTTGAAGGCAATTCCGAGGCCGGCATGGAAGATCCCCCTGGTGATCTGGCGGTAATACGCGGTGCTGCCGAAAGGGGTGCTGACGATAAAGCCATCCCCGATAATCTCGACACCTTCTTCGATGGGATGGTTGTCTATCCAGATTCGATACCGCAACGCGGAGTTGCCCGCGCCCAGCCTAACGTTAAATTCGTTTAACGCGCTAAGCGGCGCCAAGAAGACCTCCCCTTGGCTGGGGCGCACACTGCATTCCACCTTCATGTGTTTACTCGGCATGAGCGTTCCCTCGGCGAGGTTGCGGATAATCTCGCCAGGCGGATGATTCATCATCCGCTTGCCCACCTCGCTGTTTCGAATAGGCACCTTGGGGATGTAGGGCCATTTTAATTCCGCCGAGAGAAGGGTGCCGTCCCCGCCGAAGCAGACGACCGCCTCGGGTTCGGATTCGCATCGATCGAGGTTCTTGTGGGCGCGAAGGTCGCCCCCGAGCTCTTCAGCGTGTTCTCCAAATAGAATAACCTTCATTGAATTCCCTCGTGGCGCGGCACGCGCCGGGCGTTGGCTAAATGATACGCGATGCAAAGCGCCGTGAAAACAAGAATGTCGCGGTGACGATGATAAGCAGGAACACGCTGTAGGCGAAGGCGGAACCGATGCCGGAGGCGCGCCACTGCATATTGATTTGAACGGCGATGGGTATGTTGGCCGGAGAGAAGAGCAGAATCGAGGCGATGAACTCGCCAAGACAAGCCGCGAAAACGAGGGCTGTGGCGGCGACAAGAGAGGGAGCAAGGAGCGGTACGATTATCTTGCGAAAGCAAAAGA
This sequence comes from uncultured Nitrospirales bacterium, assembly GCA_964401695.1. Classification (GTDB taxonomy): domain Bacteria; phylum Hydrogenedentota; class Hydrogenedentia; order Hydrogenedentales; genus JAPYPO01. The sequence goes on along the minus strand of CAYNZS010000126.1, from coordinate 10,519 downwards.
AACGCGAGGCGCCTAGGGTACGCCCCGCTTCGATGAGGGAGCCATCGAATTGAACGATCGCCGCGGAAACCATCCGCGTAAAAAGGGGGATGTTTCGCACGAAGTAGGCCAAGGGCAAAATGAAAACCGTATTGTAGAGGGGTAGCCAGGGGTCGTTGAATGCGGTGATAAGGTTCATGGCGATAACGGTTCCCGGAAGGGCCCAGGGAATCATAACCATGAATCCAAGCGTCCGACTTCCCGGCTTGGCCCGCCCGATAAGGTACGCGCACGGCAGCCCGACGGCCAAGGTGGCCAGCGCCGCGCCTACGCTCATCCACAGGCTGTTTTTGATGGGGCCGAAGGCCGCAGGATCGGTGAAGATGGCGGCGTAATTCTTCCAAGTCAAGTCCTTGGGAACCAACTCCGCCTGCCACGCTCGGTGATCGACGAAGGAGAGCCAGAGGATGATGAGGTGCGGTGTCACGAGAAGGCCAATAAAGGCCCACGCGGCCGCGGCCGCGGCGATACGTCCCGGAGCGGATTTCATTTCGCGGGGCGTACCCTTCGAGGCTACGCCGCCGGCTTCCCTACGCGAGCGGAACAAAAGGAGGCCCAAAAGGGAGACACAGGCGAGCATGACGGTAAGGGTGAGGGCCTCGCGGGCCTGAAAGTTGGTATTGGCCTGGTATATCTCGACGCTGAGCACTGGAAAATTGTCACCGAAAAACAGAGGGGCGCTGAAGGAGGCCCCGGAAGTCATGAAGGTGAGCAGAGAGGCGCCGAGAAGCGCGGGCGTCAGCATGGGCACGGTAACCCTCCAAAACACGCGCGCGCGTGAAGCCCCCAAGGTGCGGGCCGCTTCGATTTGCGACTGGTCTATTCCTTCGAGAGCAGCGGCGGCCATCGCGTAGAAGAAGACGTAGAAGGAGTAGGTGTGGATGATGAGGATGGCGACGGCGCCGTTTACCTTGAAACCCTCCATGCCGAAAAGTATTTCGGCTATGCGCGGCACGAAACCGTCGGTGCCCATGAGGTAGTAGAAGCTGAGTGTACCCACAAGCGGCGGCAGCGCGAAAGGGAGCATGGCGAGGGCCGCAAGGGGGCGGCGACCTGGAAAGGCGAACCGGGCAATCAGGAAGGCGAGAGCGGTTCCGAGGATGCCCGAAGTAACCACCGACGCGAAACAGATGAACAAAGTGTTGCGTATGGCCTCAAGGCCGGCGCCGCTTCGGACGGCTTCCCACTGCCAATCGACGAAAGCGCTGGCGACGAGCCGCGACGTGGGATAGACGACGGTAAGGGCCAACAGCCCGGCACACAGGAGAAGAAACGCGCGGTCGAGGGTGAAGAAGCTGTGGGCTTTGCGATTCAACGGGCGCTTCTTTGAAGCCATACAAGTGACGATGGCATGTCAGGATGCCTGGGCGATATCCTGATCGACGTATCGGCAAATGGCCTGATGATCTTCATCGCTAAGTTTCGTGTAGAGGATGGCCAGTTTGAACGCATCTGCGTCTTCCCCGTCCGGCTCGCAACGAACGACGATCCCTTCCGCCTCGATTTGATGATCTTCGAGGGTGGGCAGCTCCATCGAGACACTCATCTTGGTCATCACGGGAACGGGTCGATTGGTATGGCACAAGACGCCATTGCCGCTGATATTATCGACGTGATTTAGGAGGGTGGGGTCCGCCTTCGTTTCCACTTTCTTGAATCCCGTATTGCTGCGGGGATACTTGCGCTTGTTTCCGGTGCCTTGCGACATAGAAGAAGAACCCTTTTGAATATCTTGCCTGCCAAGTGCTACGGTTTTAATAGTATCTCAGCTTCCTCCAATTTGCAATTAGCCCGGATATCTCACCGATTTTCGTAGCGAGACGGTGGATAAGGTTGCTATGGCGAGACTTATTCGAAGGCTTTCGGACGACAGCGTGGCGGGTTACGTTGAGGTCGAATGTCGAGAAGAGTCTCGTCAGAGTGGCCTCATCTGCCGTCGCAGTAGAAGATCGGTGAGATATCCGGGTTAGCCTGGCCGCCCGCGGAAGGCGGTTGCTTGGGCTGAAGATGGCCGGTACTATACTGAATCTGGGGATTTCCCGACAAGGCGAGTCGTTGGAAAGGAGTACAGATGGGACTGGACGATGGGCTCGACGCCCTTGCCATTTCCGCGTTGGGGGATGAGGCCGTGCTTCGTCTGCAAGAATACGTGCGGGTGGATACGACGAATCCTCCTGGGAATGAATTGAGTGGGGCGGAGTTTTTCGCGCGCATTTTCGAGGCGGAAGGCATCGACTACGAGACGGTCGAATCGGCGCCGGGACGCGGAAATATCTGGGCGCGTATCGAGGGCGGTTCCGAACCAGGATTGATTCTTCTGAATCACATGGATGTCGTGCCGGCGGACGAGAGCTTCTGGAGCCATCCGCCACTTTCGGGAGACATCGTGGACGGCTTCGTGAGAGGGCGTGGCACGCTCGACATGAAGGGGATTGGGATTGTCGAGTTGTACGCCTTTCTTGCGTTGCACCGCATGGGGAAGCCGCTCAATCGCGATGTCATGTTCATGGCCACGGCCGACGAGGAGGCCGGCGGTCTTTTCGGGGTGGGCTGGCTCGCGAAAAACCGCACGGAACTGTTCGAGGATTTCGGGCTTCTGCTGAACGAGGGCGGAGGCGGTCAGATTCGGGACGGAAAACTGGCCTTTGGTGTCGAGGTGACGCAGAAGGTCCCGCTCTGGGTTCGCCTAGTGTCTACTGGGAGGAACGGCCACGGATCCACTCCCGACGCGGAGTCGGCGGTGACTCGGTTGGTCAAGGGCTTATCGCGTATACACGACCACCAATTCCCAGCGAAGATCAGTCCGGCTGTCGACGATTACTTCAAGGCCATGGCGCCAAACGCCGAATCGCCCTGGCGGGAGTCTTTCGAAGACATTCGCGCCGCGACGAAGGATCCGTCGTTCCTGGAGAAATTGCTGGACTATAACCGGAGTTTTCATTCGCTGATACGCAACACTTGCTCGATCACGAAGCTGGAGGGGAGTAGTAAGATCAACGTGATTCCAGCGAGGGTCTCCGCGGAAATCGACTGCCGCCTCGTCCCGAACCAGGATCCCGAGGAGTTTGTCGACACGCTTCGCCTGATCGTCAACGACCCGGCGATCGGCATCGAGACCATCATGTCGTTCACACCAGCGGAGTCCACCACGGACACGGTGCTGTACCGGGCCATCGAGCGCGTCTGCCGGCGCCATTACCCCGACGCCCCACTTGTCCCAAGCGTGATGACCGGATTCACGGACAGCCATTTCCTGAGGGATTTGGGAATCGCCTGTTACGGGTTCTGGCCGGTAATCATACCGGCGGAAGACTCCGGGGGCATCCACGGAAACGACGAGCGGCTGTCCATTGAAAATGTAAAACTTGGAACGCAGTTTACGCTCGAGATTCTTCAGGAAGTTACCCAGGCCTGAGAAAGGCCCCTGTCGATCGAATCGAGAGACGAAAGCCCCCATCGAAGACGCTACCGGCAAACGTCGCCAGGGCTGTCATCCTGGCGAATGCGAAGGATCTCTCTCGTGCGCAGGCCGTTGGCGGAGAAGAGATTCTTCACTCTGTTCAGAATGACGATATCGCGCCTTCATAGAGATGGTCGACTTGTGCCGGCCGCGTCTTTGAAGGGGCATAAGGGGGCGTGTTATCAGAAGAAGGCCGGCCGCTTGTCCGCCCAAGGCTGCACCTGTTCCAACTGGGCCGCGAGGCGCAGGAGCGTGCTTTCGCTGCCGTAAGTGGATGCGAATTGGACGCCTATGGGCAATCCTGCTTCGTTCCAGTTCAGCGGCAGGGAAATCGCTGGGCTGCCCGTCGCGTTGAAGAGTTGAGTGAAGCCGACGGTGGGACCTATTGCCGTGGCGAATTCCTTGGTGTCGGGATGATTCAGGCGGAGGGCGCCTCCGAGCTTCTGTGGCGGTGCGGCCATGGTTGGCGACAGGACTATGTCCCAGTCTTCGAAGAAAGCCTCAACGGAACGTCCCAGTTCGTGTATGCCCTTGAGCGCGGTCACGTAGTCCGCCGCCGTGAAGCGCTCGGCGTTCTTGTATAGGCCGTAAGTTAGCGGCTCGACGTCATCCTCCGAGAGCGCGCGTCCCAGCTCGGCAGCCCGGGCGTCAAGGACATGGCGCGTGTTGGCGCCAATAATGACGCGGGTGGAGCGCCGGAGGAGGGCCTCGTCGATTTCGAGTGGCGTTTCGTCGACTTCGTGGCCCAGGCTTGCGCAGAGCTTGGCCGCTTCGCTGGCAGCGGCCGCGCAATCGGCATGGGTCTCGAAGCCATTGAAGGCCCTCGTGTGCAACGCGATGCGGAGCTTTCCGGGGTCCTTCCCAACTTCCTCTAGGAACGGTCCGCCGGCCGCGGGTGCGTAGTATGGGTCGCCCCTAACTTCGCCCGAGGTGACGTCGAGCATGGCCGCGGTGTCGCGCACGGTACGCGAGAGGCAACCGGATGTGGACATGCCGCTCCATGCTTCGCCTAGGTCGGGGGAGTGGGAAATTCGCCCTCGAGACGGTTTCAGACCCACCAGGCCGCAACATGAGGCGGGGATGCGAATCGAGCCGCCTCCATCGCTGCCGTCGGCGATGGGGATGATCCCGCCCGCGACCGCCGCGGCCGACCCGCCCGAAGATCCTCCGGAGGTGTACTCGGCGTTCCAGGGATTGCGGGTCCCCCCGAATAGAACCGACTCGGTGGAGGTGGTCAAGCCAAATTCTGGGGACGCGGACTTGCCGAATATGTTGAGGCCAGCCTTTTTGTAGCGGGTAATCAATTCGCTGTCGTGGTCCGGCACGTTGTCTTCAAACATGCGGCAACCACTCGTGGTGCGCACACCCTCGTAGCAGGCGCCAATGTCCTTGACGAGGAACGGGACCCCCTTGAAGGGGCCATCGGGCAAACCGGCCTCGATAGCGGCGTGCGCGCGGTCGACCATATCGATGACGATGGCGTTCAGCTTGGGGTTGCGCTCTTCCGTCCGCTTGAGGGCTTCGTCCAAGAGGTCAGCGGGCGTTGCGCCACCCTTGGCGACGAGTTCAGCGAGCCCTAACGCGTCCAATGTGTCGTATTTGGCGATTCCGCTCATATGATGATTCCACTCCCTTGCGTGGACGCGGCTGCCGTGAACTCAGCGCGCCGACCAATGTAACTCCAAGTTATCCCGTCTGTTCTAACCCATCATCAAGCCACCGGCTCTGCCGTTCCGGCGTCCTGCCTCTGTCGGTTTCACAGGGACTTTCGCAAGTAGCGTCGGCCCTTTTCCAGTGAGATCTCCCTCGATCCCCTTTTAAAGGGGGACTATCAGCCCCTCGGACCGCTCAAAGTACCCTTTGAAGGGGGATCAAGGGGGATGCTGCGCCCCGTTCGCGTCCGCTTCTGGCCAATGCCCAAAGGTCTCGATTTCGCCGCCTCTTCCAATCGAATCGACAGGCCCCTTTCAGGGCCTTCCTCAGGCCACCACCAGCTCTGCTGGGGGCTGCTAACTATGTTTTCTCAGTTCCAGCTTGGCAATGGTTTCGCGGTGGACCTCGTCTGGGCCGTCGGCTATACGCAGTACCCGCGAACTGGCGTAGTCCTTTGCGAGACCGAAGTCGCTGGTGACGCCCGCGCCGCCGTGGGCCTGAATCGCGCGGTCGATGATGCGCGAGGCCATGTTCGGAACGAGCACTTTAATCATGGCGATTTCGGCGCGCGCGACCTTGTTGCCCACGGTGTCCATCATCTAGGCGGCTTTCAGGACGAGGAGGCGGGCCTGTTCGATTTCCATGCGCGAGTTGGCGATGTCCGCGCGGATGGTCCCCATCTCTTCCAGGCGCTTACCGAAGGCGACACGCTTCTTGACACGCTCGATCATCTTTTCCAGGGCGCGCTCGGCAACCCCGATTTGCCTCATGCAGTGATGGATGCGGCCGGGTCCCAAGCGCTCCTGGGCAATCTCGAATCCGCGGCCTTCACCTAGGAGGATGTTCGATACGGGTACGCGAACGTTTTCGAATTCGACTTCCGCGTGGCCGTGGGGCGCGTCATCGAAGCCGAATACGGGCAGATGGTGCAGGATGGTGACACCCGGCGCGTCCATCGGCACGACGATCATGGACTGCTGGGTGTGTTTGGGCGCTGTAACGTCCGTCTTTCCCATGAAAATGGCCACCTTGCACGCCGGATGGCCTGCGCCCGAGGTCCACCACTTGCGGCCGTTGATTACGTACTCATCCCCGTCGCGGTCTATGCGGAACTCGATGTTCGTGGCGTCTGAGGAGGCGGCCCGCGGCTCGGTCATGGCGGAACAGGAGCGGATTTCTCCGGCGAGCAAGGGTTTCAGCCACTCCTCCTTGAGCTCGTCGCTGGCGTAACGCTCGAATGTTTCCATGTTGCCGGTGTCGGGGGCGGAACAGTTGAACACCTCGGAAGCCCAAGCTACGCGTCCAAGAATCTCGCACAAGGGCGCGTACTCCAAGTTGGACAAGCCGGCACCCTTGTCGCTCTTGGGCAGAAACATATTCCATAGGCCGGCTTCGCGGGCTATCGGTTTCAAGTCTTCGACTATCGGAACGGGCTCCCAGCGCTCCCCCTCGTCGATCTGCTCCAGATAGGTCGCCTCGTTGGGATAGATGTGCGCTTCGAAGAAGTCAATGAGACGTCTAGGCAGGTCGTTGACTTTGTCCGAATATCCAAATTCCATCGCCAATAATCCCCTTCCGTTTCAGGTGCGGGTTCACCCAGGCACGCCTATTCTTCGTGGCGCTCCAAGCCAATCCCGTTGAGTCGCCAAGCATACCCAACCCCTAGGGGATATGGAAGTTTTGTTTGCCTCGGGAGGCGAGCTTATATAGAGTGGCGTCGACCGGGCATGGTGTTAAGAATAGGAGTTGTTGCATAAATTGGTTTCCACGAATACTGAATCAATGGGAGGCTTGCCGCGCATCCATTTTAGCGGCATCGGCGGGACGGCGATGGTTGCGGGGGCGCGACTGGCAGTCGAGGCGGGCTACGCGGTCCGCGGGAGCGACAATCCGCTCTATCCCCCAACATCCGATATGGTAAAAGCCCTTGGTGTTCAGGCCTATGAGGGGTTTAGCGCCGAGAACTTGGATTGGGAGCCGACCCTTGTGGTGATCGGTAACGCGTTGAGCCGTGGGAACGCGGAGGTCGAGGCCGTTCTCGAACGGGGTATTCCTTACCAGAGCTTGCCCGAGTGGATTAAGAATGCCGTGTTGTGGGAAAGGCGCCCGGTGGTCTTGAGCGGTACGCACGGCAAAACGACGACGACGGCGATTACGGCGCATCTCTTAGAGCAGGCGGGGCTGTTGCCTGGTTTTCTCGTCGGCGGACAGCCCCTTAATTTTGAACATTCTTCCCGCCTCGGCGCACCCAGCGCGCCATTTGTCATCGAGGGCGACGAATACGACACGGCGTTCTTTGACAAGCGCGCTAAGTTCTTTCATTATCTGCCTAAAGTTGCCGTGGTCACGTCGCTCGAATTCGATCACGGGGATATTTACGATTCCATTGAGGATATCGAGTTAGCGTTTCAACGCATGTTGCGCCAGATTCCGGCGTCGGGTCATGCGATTCTCTGTGCGGACTCAGAGCGCGCGGTGGCGCTGAAGGATCACGCGTTCAGCCACGTCACGACCTACGGCTTCAGCAGCGACGCGGATTGGCGCATCGAAGACCGGGGCTGGTCGGAGGGATTCCATGGCTTTGCCTTGCAGCGGAATGGTTCGGAGTGGGGGGTTTTTCGCTCGACGCTCGTGGGCGGCCACAACCTTCAGAACGCGGTGGCGGCCCTCATCGTTGGCGCTATACACGGTATCGCCCCGGACGCGTTGGCGGAATCACTCGCCTCATTCAGGGGCATCAAACGCCGGATGGAGGTGTTTCATGAATTCGGCGGCGTCACCTTCGTAGACGATTTCGCCCACCACCCCACGGCGATCTTGGAGACCATTGCGGCCGCCCGGACCCGTTGGCCGGGGGGGCGGCTCGTCGTGTTATTCGAGCCCCGTTCGAATACGACGGTTACGAACCGCTTCCGGGAGGGCCTGACGGAGGCCTTGAGCGGCGCCGATGTCGCCTGGATTGGCCCGATTCATCGGGAAGATCGGATGTCTCCGGAGGAGCGTCTGGACCGCCCCCGCCTCGTGGCCGATTTGAAGGGGGTTGGTGTGCTCGCCAACTTCTCGGATGACGTGGATGAGATTGCCGAGCGGGTCCGGTTGGAGGCTCGGGAAGGGGACGTGACGCTCATCCTCAGCAATGGGGCGTTTGGAGGCGTGTATGGGCGAATCAGAGAGCTGTTCCGCTAGACGTTGAAGCGGAATAGCATGACGTCTCCATCTGCAACGACATATTCTTTCCCCTCGACGCGCATGACACCCGCGGCCTTGGCGGCCGCTTCGCTCCCCTGTTCGATGTAAGTGTCGTAGGCGATAACTTCGGCGCGTATGAAACCCTGCTCGAAATCGGTGTGGATGACGCCGGCCGCGCCTGGCGCTGTGGTTCCCCGGCGAATGGTCCACGCGCGCACTTCTTTGGGGCCGGCGGTGAAGTAGCTAATCAAGCCGAGGGTGTCGTAGCTCTTGTGGATCACCTGTTCGAGGCCGCTCTCTTCGGCGCCCATGGACTGCAGGAACTCGATCCGTTCCTTGTCGGAGATGCCCGCCATTTCCTCTTCGAGTTTCGCGCAGAGTTTGACGAATTCCGCCCCTTCGCCGGCAGCCAAGCTTCGGACTTCTTGGGCGTAGTCGTTGTCTTCGGCGAGTCCGTCCTCGCCGACGTTTGCCGCGTAGATTACTTTTTTCGCCGTGATGAGACGCAGTTCCTGGATCAACTCCTGGCAGGTGTCGGTGTCTTTATCGGGAAACAGTGAGATGCGCTTGCCTTCCCCGAGATGCTCCTTGAGGCGTTCCGCCATGTCAGCTGTTGGCTGAAGGGATTTGTCCCCTTTGAGCTGTTTCGCGAGCCGATCGATCTTTCGCTCGAATTGCTCCAGATCCGCCAGAACCAATTCCGTGTTGATCGTGTCGATGTCGTTGCTTGGCGAAGGGGTGGCGTTGACGTGGACCACGTTTCCGTCATCGAAACAGCGCACCACATGCACGATGGCGGAGGTCTCTCGGATGTTACCGAGAAACTTGTTTCCGAGCCCTTCCCCCCTGCTTGCACCGTCGACCAATCCGGCTATGTCGAGAAACTCGATGGTCGCTTGGATGGTCTTCTTCGGCTCAACGAGGGCCACTAGCTTATCGACGCGGCTGTCGGGGAGGGTGACGACGGCCTTGTTGGGTTCGATGGTGCAGAAGGGGTAGTTGGCCGCTTCGGCGTTCTGGGCTTTGGTGAGGGCGTTGAAGACGGTACTCTTCCCCACGTTGGGCAGGCCGACAATTCCGATACTGAGTGCCATGGGATTCCTTGAACGCGGACCGAGATGGGTGAGGCCGCTGCCGGAAGCAAGGCTAGGCCGGGCACGGACACAGGGAGTCTTGCCGAGTCAACACAGCGAGAGCTAAGTTCGTTCGACCTGCCTTCTCGCGGGTGAAGAAACGATTATAGCACAGGGGACGCCGACAAGGTCGAAAGGCGAGAAAAGTCTCGCCAGATTGGCCTTATCCGCCGTCGCAGTAGAAAACCGATGAGATCTCCGGGCTAGGATTGTTCCCCGCGGGCTGGGCGACGGCGGGCGTACGCAATCAAGCCCATCAGCGCCGCGGCAGCGAGCAATAGATCTCCGATCGCCTGTCCAGGCGCCTGCCCGGGAGCGCTCGCGCAACCGAGCACGGTCCCGGTCCCGTCAATCAGCGGGTCGCTGGCGGCGTCAGCAAAATCGATCTGCCCTCCACCCGTTGCCAATACGTTCTCCAGTTCCGTCGCGTTGTCAACGCCGTCTCCGTCGTAGTCGCCTGTTCCCGAATAGGGTTCGTCGAGCGACTTGGCTCCGGCCTCGAAGGCTTCGTAGGTATTCGCGTCGATTTTCGCGGGCAAATAGACGCCGAACCCATCACAAGTGACACTTTCGTAGTTCTGAGCGAGGGAGATCGCCGCGCCTTCGAGAATAGCGGCCAACGCAGCCTGCGTGTCCTCGCTGACAAGGAGAAGCGCGGCTAGGGCGTTCGCGTAGTCCGCCAATCCCGCGGCTTCGGCTTCGGCGGCGAGAGCCGCTAAATTGACCTCGAAGGCGCTGGCGGTTGCAGCGGGCAGGCCACTGGCCTCAATCGAACAGGCCGACACCTCGACCAGCGCCAGAACAAAGTCCTCGGGGATGCTGTCGGCGTCGATATCATCCGACTTGATATCGAAATCGGTAAGTAACTGAAGGAATTCCGATTCGATCTTTGGGAAATCCAAGCAGAAGTCGATTTCTCCTTCACCCTCTCCTTCGCCCTCGCCTTCACCCTCGCCTTCACCCTCTCCTTCGCCCTCGCCTTCACCCTCGCCTTCACCCTCTCCTTCGCCCTCGCCTTCACCCTCGCCTTCACCCTCTCCTTCGC
>CAYNZS010000125.1:5327-11742 GCA_964401695.1 uncultured Nitrospirales bacterium | reverse complement strand
TCTTTCTAGAACAACGAGAGGAACACCGTGTTGCACTTAGAGATTGAATCCAGGAGGGGGATTGATCGCGCGATTCGGTCCAAGTACGCGCGCGAAAGTGGTACACTTAACTTCCCTCCCTGGTTTAGGAGGGGATGGGGGAGGGTCGATATTCTACAATCTACTCCGGCACGGGGTGCGGCGCTCCTGAGAGACACTCGTGATCTCATAACCTCCTTGTTATTCAAAAGCACGAATGTAGGACCGCCGCCCCGGCGGTCGACCAATGCCGCAAGCCTTCTCTCTGCCCAACGACCGCTGAGGCGGCGGTCTCACATTCAGAGGATCCCCTTAACCTGACCCGTGTTTCTTTCACAATTTGCCCGCGGCACGGGGGATGTCGCAGTCGACTTTTTCTGAGCCTCCGTCTCGCAAGGAATTCAGACTGGGGAGTCGCCAGCAGGAAGTAGTCCACGACCCAGGAAGGACCATCCCGCGCGGACGCGGACGATCCGCTCCACGAACTTGATCGATGCCCCTGCGACCGGCAATATGGGCGCACACAGGACAACCCCCCCATCCCATTGCCGCGCTGGGACGGCGGGAAACGCAAGCGAGAACCTAGCCTTAGGAATAGCCACGCGCCGTTCTGTAGTGGCACTGGAGTGCAATGAATGACAACCGTCTTGGGGATATCCGCCTTCTACCACGACAGCGCGGCGGCGCTCATAAAAGATGGAGTTATCCTTGCGGCGGCTCAAGAGGAGCGCTTCACCCGGGTCAAGCACGACCACGAGTTCCCCGTCAACGCCATCGAATTCTGCCTGCAAAGAGCCGGAATCGGCCCAGCGGATCTCGATGCCGTCGCCTTCTACGACAAGCCCTACTTCAAATTCGAGCGCATCCTCGAGAGCTATCTCGCGTATGCGCCACGGGGCCTTCGCTCCTTCATGATGGCCATGCCCCTCTGGCTCAGGCAAAAGCTATTCCTGCCCCGAGAAATCGACCAAGGGCTCGATAACCTCTACGAAGGCCCCATCTACTTCACGCTCCACCACCAATCCCACGCGGCGAGCGCTTTCTTTCCTTCTCCATTCGAAGAGGCCGCTTTCATAACCTTCGACGGCGTGGGCGAATGGGCCACGACTACCTGGGGCGTTGGTAAAGGCAACCACATCGAACTTCGGCAAGAAGTTTGGTTTCCACATTCTCTCGGGCTTCTCTACAGCGCCTTCACCTATTACACCGGCTTCAAGGTCAATTCCGGCGAATACAAAATCATGGGCCTCGCACCCTACGGCGAACCGAAATACGTCGATCTCATCTACGAACATCTGATCGACGTAAAAGACGACGGCTCCTTCTGGCTCGACCAGAGCTATTTCAACTACGCCGTCGGCCTCACCATGACCAACGACAAGTTTCACGCCCTATTCGGAGGCCCACCACGCGAACCCGAATCGACCGTCACGCAGCGTGAAATGGATCTGGCCGCGAGCGTCCAGGCCGTTACCGAAGAAATCATGCTGAAAGCCTGCCGCCACGTCCACAAACAAACGGGTCTGGATAACTTGTGCCTCGCCGGCGGCGTCGCGCTCAACTGCGTGGGGAACGGTAGAATCCTCCGCGAAGGCCCCTTCAAGAACCTGTGGATCCAACCCGCCGCCGGGGATGCGGGCGGCTCCCTCGGCGCCGCCCTATTCACCTGGCACCAAATCATCGGCCAAGAGCGCAAGGTTCAAAAGCCCGACAGCCAATTCGGCTCCTACCTGGGGCCTGAATACCCGAATGTCAAAGTCACCCCCTTTCTCGACTCCATCGCCGCGCCCTATACCCAATATGAATCGGAACAGGGCCTGTGCGACGCCGTAGCCGCGCTATTGGCTGAAGGCAAGGTTGTCGGCCACTTCGCCGGCCGAGCGGAGTTCGGTCCCAGGGCTCTCGGCGCGCGGAGCATCATCGGCGATCCGCGAGACCCTGAAATGCAGACGAAGATGAACGTCAAGATCAAGTTCCGCGAGTCATTTCGACCCTTCGCACCATCCTGTATCGAGGAGCGCGCACACGACTACTTCGAACTCGACTCCACCAGCTCGTATATGCTGCTAGTCGCACCGGTCCGAAACGAATTACGCAAGGAGATGACGGACGAAGAAGAGAAACTGTTCGGCATCGACAAGCTCAATACCATGCGATCAGACATTCCGGCGGTCACTCATGTAGACTATTCCGCGAGGGTGCAAACCGTGAACGAGAACGTAGCGCCGCGTTTCCATGGGCTCCTGAAGGCCTTCGAGAAGCGCACGGGATGCGCAGTGCTCGTCAACACCTCCTTCAACATTCGGGGCGAACCCATCGTCGGAACGCCCGAGGACGCATACAGATGCTTCATGTTCACGGATATGGACGCACTGGTGCTCGACCAATGCATATGTCTGAAGACCGGGCAGCCTCCCATGGCGGGGGCCGAAGAATACAAGAGATCGTTCAAACTGGATTGAGCAGCCGCATCAGCCGACAAGGAGCGCCACCATGGCAAAGCGCAGGGGCATCGTAGGCGAGTTCGCCGAGTTCATATGGGAGAGGAAGCTATTCTGGATGCTCCCAATAATCATTGTGACGGTTCTATTGGCCTTGATCGTCGCCTTAAGCGCCACAGGCGGCGGCGCGGTCGCTCCGTTCATCTACACGCTGTTCTAGGCCACGCAGCATGTCCATGGTTCAAATCAATTGGAAGCCGAACGCCACCGAGTTGAGGAAATTCGGCGGCGCGATGATCGTGGGCTTCGCAATCATCGGAAGCCTGCTCCTCTGGCGGGGCCATGCCGGCGTAGCCATCGGTTGCTACGCATTTGGAGCAACCACGGGTCTGCTCGGGCTCACCGGCGCCAAGATCGCGCTCCCCTTCTATTGGGTGTGGATGGGCCTCGCATTCGTCGTGGGCAACATCGCCAGTCGCATCCTTCTTGCCATTGTGTACTATGGACTCTTCACTCCCATGGGCCTCATCCGCCGTGCGATGGGACGCGATCCGCTACTTCTCAGGCAGACCGAACGCCCCAGCTATTGGCTCGACACGGTGAAATCGGAAGGCGCGGACGACTACGAGAAACAATTCTAGTTCGGCTCTCCATCGACTTGAATCTCTTCGATCTGCTCCCTCGATAGTTTACTGTAAATAAATAACCTGGCTCTGCTATGGCTCCAGCGCAGGACTTCTTCTTACCGTAACTACCTATTATAAAAGGTCTTACGCTCTACATACGTCTTCCTATTACTTAACTAGTGATCGAATTCTCCTCATTTTTCCTTTCCGACCCCTTAAATAATTGTCGAAAATTCTTGACAGTTTCAATATTTTGGTGTACAGTGAGAGATGAGTGACGGACTAGAAATCCGATCTCACGCTGCGAAAAATCCGACCGTATAGACTGGGTGGGGATAGTTGCTTGCGACCGGCAGATGGGCTGACCGCCGGTCTGTAAACGGTACCAGTTTTGCTCTTCTCAATTGGCTCAGAGAGCGTTTTGAGCACAAAAACTACTATAACCGTTCTAGCGTCAAGTGTGTGGGATGTCATTTTGCTTATCGCAATCGATGTCCGGCAATTCTACATAGGCGTTTTTTATGACAAAGACACAAGAAATGACACTGAAGACTTCAACCTTTGACAGGGCGGATGCGGAACAGCCTGCCCGTCTCACCCACGGGGCCAAGGTTAAGAGGGGACAACTCGGCGCGGTCCAGCAGGGCCGATACGGAACCGGGCCCGCCCCGTATGGATATCGCCGTGGCCTGGACGGGGAACGGCCGCTCGTAATCGATGACCGCGAGGCCGAAGTTGTGCGCACCATTTTCCGCGAGTACCTGCGCACACGCAGTACCGGTAAGGTGGTCGATTATCTTCACTCGAAAAGCATCTTTACCCGCAAGGGCAACAAATGGTCGCGCCAGGCCATCGCGATAATTCTAAGTAACCGCACCTACCGCGGCCGGGTAAGCTACGACGACATCGAAACCGAGGGGATCCATCATCCCATCATCGAGCCCGCCCTGTTCTACAAAGCGAATGCGCTCAAAGAGCGCAAACGGCGTTCCATCCGCCCCGCGTAATTCCGCGGCGCTGACGAACAACATCCGCCATTCCGCGACCCCGCGCCGTTGAACTCTTCCCGCTCCTTCCACTATCCTCCGCTTACGCTTTACCGCTTTGCTCAACACTTTGGGAGGAGAACCATGTCTCACGATCTGCGAATCGCAATTATCGGCCAGGCGGCCTTTGGCGAGAGTGTGCTCAACGCCCTCATTGAACAGGGGTACCCCATCGTTGGCGTGTTCTGCCCCCCCGATAACGAGGGCAAGGCACAAGATCCCCTGAAGACCGCCGCGGCCTCGCACGACATTTCCCTATTTCAGTTCCCGCGCCTTCGCGACCAAGAGGCCATCGGCGCGTTCAAGGAACTCGAGACCGACCTGTGCGTCATGGCCTTTGTAACGGACATCGTCCCCATGGACATCCTCAACGCGCCGGCACAGGGGACGATCCAATATCACCCCTCGCTCTTGCCAAAACACCGGGGGCCGAGCAGCATCAACTGGCCCGTCATCCAGGGAGAATCCAAAACTGGCCTCAGCATATTCTGGCCCGATGAAGGACTTGACACAGGGCCTATACTCTTGCAGAAAGAAGTCGAAATCTTGCAGGAAGACACGCTCGGAACACTCTACTTTCAGAAGCTCTTTACTCTGGGTGTCGAAGCCATGGTCGAGTCTGTCGACTTGGTAGCAAAAGGCGAGGCTCCAAAAATCGCGCAAGACGAATCGCAGGCTACCTATGAGGGCTGGATCAAAAAGGATGACGCTCGGATCGACTGGAGTGCCTCCCTGCAAACCATTTTCAATCTAGTCCGGGGCTGCGACCCGAGCCCCGGCGCCAACACCCTCTGCAAAGGTGAAACCATCCAGATCTTTGGCGCGCGCGCCACCGCCGATTCAAGCGGCAAACCCAGTGGCGCGATCATCTCCGTCGAGGAGAACGGAATCGCCATCGCAGCCGGAGAAGGAAGCCTCCTCATCGGAAGAGTGCGGATAGCCGGCGGCCCCAAAATGGACGCGGCCGAATGGGCAAGAGAGAAGGGCGTCGGCGAAGGTGATATATTCGGTTAGGAAACATGCTCCCCTCCCTGGTCTGGCGAGCGGTCGGGGAAAGTTGAGCGCCTTGATGAAGTTCAGACTCGGCTGTTCCCATTCGGTTGTCGACGTGGTAAGTAACAGTATGAAGCCGGACACCCAAGACCAAGCTCAGGCCTTTTCGAACTCTTCCTGCACAGGCGCCGACACGCGGGATAGAGCCGAAGTAAGCAATTCCACGATAATCTGATTTTGGCTCTTCTTCTCGGCCACGGCGGCTGCGCGAATCGCTTCATACAGATCCGATGGAACGGTAATCGACATCTTGGTGGTAGGGAAGAGCGCCGCGTCGATGGCGCGCGCCCTTTTCGGCGTCTCTTCCTTCGGGAAGAGGTTGCCTTGCGCGTGGACATGCGAGTGGACGCCGCTGAGATCTTCGCTGGGGTAGCACTTATCCAACACTTCGAGGTTCGTCAGGCCCCGGTCGATCAACTCCTGGACTTTACCCCGCCCCCCCATCGCGCGAAGGTGGCGCGCCACACCCGAAGTGGCCACGGCGAACCCACTATGCTGAATGAACTCGACAGCCGCCCCGCCTTCAAGGCCCTGCCGCACCGCCTCAATTACCCGCTCCTGTTTCGCCATGGATTTGCGTGCCATTGGTCCGCTCCACTCGCGCAAAAGTTGTCAGCCCAAACAATCTTCAACAGCGCTCGACCCATTCTAGAGGAGGCAACGAAGCGATGCAACAGCGAGGGGTAGCGTTGGTTCTTGGGGTTTGGAGCGGCGGAGTGGGGGAGCGGGCCAAGGGCTGCGCTCTTCCCGTTCCTTAACTAAACCCCCTCCCTGGTTTAGGGAGGGTCGAATCCGCGAGGATCTTCGTGGTCTCGCCCACGCCTCGAAACTGGCGATGAGTATAGCGTGACAGGGCTTGACGCACACTTCCAAAGGTGCAACACTGTCTTGCAAAACGGCGCGGCTATTTACGTCGCGGGGCTACGGCAGCGCGTACCTGATGCTATAGGTAAGTTTGGGACCCCTTGCCTTGAATATCAGTTCCGTCATGCCGTTTCTTGTCATGTCGCTATACCACACTTTGCTCTCGTCTGCCTCTACGGCGACAGTTTTCGCGTCGTGGGGTAAGATGACAGTATGGTAGAAGTCGTTCCTGCTTGACGACCTGCCGTAGGAAATGTCCGTGCTCAGTGTCCATTCCAGACTCTCCGGATCGAAGCTTGCCGAGTAGGTAGAGGCGCGAGTGGACTGAATTCATTCTCCCGGTTCGAACGGTTCATAGTACTCAATC
>CAYNZS010000125.1:0-5317 GCA_964401695.1 uncultured Nitrospirales bacterium | reverse complement strand
AGCTCAACTCCGTAGACCGATGAAAAGTGGGTTACTCAATCCAGAAGAGAGAGAGTGTTTCGTTATATGGGAATAACTCGGTCCTCAGCTTCCGGCCCTGTGCGTCAAAATATTCCGCGGTTGAGCCATGAGGCGCATAGAAAGGAAACCCCCAGGTAGGATTGCTGCTCCGATTCGTTCGAGTGGACACGGTGCGCGCATGCACCGTACCGTCAACGTCTACCCGCAGCAGGGCCCGGTCCTGGACAAAGCTGGTGGAATAGGAGAACGCCTCGTACCCCCCAATCAGGCTCGCACTGACAACGACCAGCCCGAGCCAGCAATTGCGTTCCCAACGCGGCACGCCTACGGACATTATGAGGCCCTTGACGCCAGGCGCCAATTCGGGCGGATCGGCGCCATGAGTCAGGACAAGTTCCATACGCTTGACAGACTCAAGTACGCTCAGTTTGTTGTTCACGATCCAATACCACAGCTTGATAAGAATTGAGCCCTCGAATGCGGCCAGGGCAGGCAAGCCATAGAGGAGAAGAGAGCGCGTGTCGTCGCTGTGGAAAGCTTCCATCGCAGTGTAGACAATGAACGCTGTCACGCCCCACTGCACAATCCACAGGTAGCGTTCGACGATGCAGTGCTTTCGCGTGAACTCCCGGCCAATCTCCGCCAGCATTTTCTCGGCACGTTCGGGATCGTAGGTGCCCTCGTCGGAGAGGGCTCTGTTTACTTTGTCGTCGTGAACGTCATTCATTGTCGGTGTCCTCCAATATCGCCCGCAAGCGTTTTCGTCCGTGATAAAGGCGAGACTTGACGGTTCCCGCCGGCATATTCATGATGTTGCCGATTTCGGTCAGCGTGAATCCTTCAACATAACGCAAAGCTAACAACGCGCGATCCTCAGGCGAAGCATGCGCAAGCAAATCCTGCGCGCTTCCCTCGCGAGAAGCCGACTTCCTACGCGACACTTCGACTTCGTATGCATCGTGCAGCCGTGCGCGCCGCTGTTTCCTGCGTAAGATATCTCGGCACTTGTGGCTGATGATTCGAAAAGCCCATACCGCGAAAAGCTCCGGCCGGCGCAACGTGTGCAGCTGGCGCGTAATGGCCAGCTACGCCTCCTGAGAGGCTTCCCATGCCATATCGTCACGGCCCGGCGTCCGCCTCGCGTGACACCACAACCGTTCATGCCAAGCACGCGCCAAAGCCTTGAACGCCTTGGAATCGCCCAGCTGGCTGCGCAGCACCAGAATATCGTCTTCTGCTGTATGCACCTTCTTCGTCATTCTCTTAAGTAAGTCGTTCCCGAGCACAGAAAGGTTCAAACAAACACTTCCCAGACCGGATATCTCCCAACGCGGCGCAACCGCGACCAAAGCCACCGCTAACGTCATTTCCGATGAGGTCACTTTCGAGTGTGTTGCATCGGTTCTGGCGAAAGCCTCAAGATTCTCTTGTTTCTTGTAGGCGCCACCCAAGGAGACGATGCGAACTCTATAGGTAATCCCGCTCCGAAGGCGCTATAGAGTCTAAGGAAGAGTTTAAGGATAATCGGGGACATTCCGTCTATATCTATTTTCCGTGCGTAGGAACTGAGTATAGACGGGAAGTGTCTCCGATTATTATAGTGCCGCGCCGAGGCCATCGTGTATGATTGCGTGGAGCCTTTTGCCTTTACCTGGAGAGATGCCGTATGAAGCACCTGCTTAACGCATGTCTGCTATTCGCGGGCGCGGCATTCTCCTACACTGCCCTAGCCGCGACGGTCGTTGACGAAGAGGCGCAAATCCAGACGAAATTTGTGCGCATCGAAATCGACCTGGCGCAGGGCGGGGTCATGAGCGATCTCGGCCTTGTCGCCTCGGAGCACTCCTTGGCCGGCCGCGGTGGGCTGTTGCAGGAGGGCTTCGGAGTAGGCAGCTTTTACGTTCCAAACCGCCGGTTAAATGAACGGCTGGAAATTGACGACGCCAATCCGGATCGCCCCATCATTCGCTTCAGCTACCAGGGCGATGGCCCTAACATCAAGGGCCTACGCGTGAAACGATCGATTGAGCCGCTGCGCGGCAAGGCCTCTATCCGCGTTGTATGGCGCATCGAGAACGCGGGTGAGGAGGCGCATTGGGTCGCCCCTTGGATTCGCAATCATGTGACGCCTGGCGGGACGGTCGGACCGGAGGACCGCCTCGACATGCCCACGCTCAAAGGTCTCATTCAGCCGGACCGGACCCGCTTCGCCTCCGCTTCGCGCAACTGGATTGCGGCCACTGATACGGCCGCGAAGGAGACCGTCTACGCCATGTTCGACGCGGAACAACTGTACGCCTTCGAAGCTATTGTAGAGGAAGACGTCCTGGGTTTCGGTGCGCGGTTCATTCCGCGGGTGCTTGGTCCGGGCGAAATTTGGGAGACGGCCTATCGCGTGTGCGCGGTTCGGGGGCTTGCAAGGGTGGACTTCGCGACGGACGAACTCGCCGCTGAGCTATCCTACGAGGAAGGCGTAATTCGCGCCTTGCTCAGCCCCACCGAATCCTTCGACCGCGTCGAGTTGCACGCGAGCGTAATCGACAAGAGTGGCGAATCCAAGGGGCTCGGAGGAAAGCGATTTTCGCTTGCACCGGGCAAGTTGATTCGCTGCTCCTACAATTGGAGCGCACCGTCCGATGGCGTTTACGAGTTTCTCGCACAAGTACGCAAGGACGGGTCGCCTATCGCCCTCGGAATCGACACGCATTCACCCCACGGAGGACTTGACACGCAGTTCAACGTGGGGAAGAAGCGCTCGTCGTCCATGGAGGCTTGGACGGACGCGCCCTATGCCCTCGAACGTGGGCCGCGCGAGTTGAAAAGGAAGATGGCGGTTGAAGGGAGCACCGCGATCTGGTTCGAATCGCCGCTGAACAAGATCTTTCGAGAGGACATTCCGAGGGCGGACGGAAATCCCGATCCCGAAGCGGCGCTCACCCTGGCTCAGAACGAGCGCGAATCGTTTCAGATCGTGCTGCGGCCCCCTGAAGGCGGGGACCTGCGATCTGTCGAGCTGCGCTTAGGCGAATTTGAGAATCTGGCGACGGGGGGGGGGCTCCCGGCGTTTTCCG
Source organism: uncultured Nitrospirales bacterium (assembly GCA_964401695.1). Lineage (GTDB taxonomy): Bacteria > Hydrogenedentota > Hydrogenedentia > Hydrogenedentales > JAPYPO01. The sequence continues at coordinate 2,225 of CAYNZS010000125.1, read as the reverse complement.
TGCAGGCCTATCGCGTAGGCTACGTACCGGTACGCGTTCCAAGCCATCTTGAGAACGCGACGGGGGACTACCCCGACATACTGTTCCCGCTCACGCCATTCGACGCTCCGGGAGGTCAGAATGCGCCAATCTGGGTAACGGTTTTCGCGCCCCCAGGAACGGAGCCGGGCCACTATCGCGGTCCGCTCGAAATTCTTTCCGCCGACAACGAGCCGGTGGAACTGGCCCTGGATGTGGAGGTGTTAGACTTTGCGCTTCCCCAGCGTCCGGCACTGAAAACGGATTTCGGTTTCTCGCGGGAGCGGGCCCTCGACCGCGCCGCCGCGATAGGCTACGCCGACGGTGTGGAGGCGTTGGAGCGGGCCTACAGGCTTAACGCGCGCGAACACCGAGCAACGCTCCGCACATTGGCGAGCATGCCCGCCGAATCGGCAGATTACGAGGCCAGTCTTGCCGAGTTCGCCGGCGACTTACCTGACTTGATTGCATCCGGCATATCCACCATCTCGGTCCCAATATCGCTGATCGATGTGCCTGAGCAATTACGCGCGGCCGACGCGTTCGTCGTCAAGCATGGGTTGCAGGATTTCGCTTTCTGCCACATGAGCGCGGAGCCGTTGAAGCCGGCGTGGTTGCGTCTGCTTGAGGAAGTCCGGCTGTGGCGCTCACTCGCGCCGCACATTCCCGTCATGGTGAGCACCTTCGGACTCGAGCCCTTCTTGGCGGAAGATTGCAAGATTTGGACGGTTCATTCGCAGGTCTTCGACACGATGGCGAATAAGACAATCCTCGAACGCATCGCAGCCGGGCAAGAGGTGTGGTGGTACGTCAATCACGCGCCACCGAGGCCCTACGCAAATTTTCTGCTCGAATTCGAGCCCCTGGAACACCGTGCGCTGTTCTGGCAAACGTGGGCACTAGGCGTTCGGGGCCTGCACTACCGCAGCGTGAACGATTGGGCCGCCGGCCAGGACCCTTTCGAGAATCTTCTCGACGTGACACCCGCTAACGGCGACGGCATCCTTGTCTATCCCGGCGAAGACGGCCCTGTCAACTCGATCCGTTGGGAAACCATTCGGGACGGCATCGAAGACTTCGACTACCTCGCCCTTCTCATGAGCCGGTTGCGCGCGCTCCGCGATCAGGGCGGGAATCTGCCCGTGTTGGAAAGGGCTTTGGAGGTGGCCGACCTCGAGGTCATCATCCCCAATCTCGTGACGTTCACGCGCGACACGCAGGCCTTCCAATCGAAACGGGTCGCCATGGGACGGATGATTGTTGAATTACAGCGGGCGCGGGACGGCGGACGGTGAACGGTTCCGCGGCCCAGTTATGCCACGTCAAGAATGTTACGAACGCTGGAACGTGTACTCGGGCGACGCGACAAAGGTCTTCCCCATCCGTTGTTGGACCAGCCGGAACCCGTACAGCTCCATGAGCTGAACCAAGCTCGTCCGCGTGAAGTGATGCCAGTGTTCCAGCTCCTCGTAATAAGGGCCGGCTCCGCGCGACCGGACTTCTTGGAGAAGGAAATTGTCGTACTGCGGCGTACTGATCCAGACGAATCCATCCGGCGCCAACAGGCCACCGATCTTCTCCAAGCTGATGTGGAGATCCGGCAAATGTTCGATCACTTCGCCCAGCGCGACCACATCGTAGGGCGCATCCGAATGGTGGTCGAGAAAATTCTCGAGTCGCGCGTTCAGGCCCAGGCGTTGGCAATGGGCGGCGATGTTTTCCTGGATCTCCAACCCTAGCGCGTTCATCCCCAAGTCCCGAACAGCCGCCAAACGCGTGCCGTTGCCGGGACCAATCTCCAGCACCCGTCCGCATCCACTTCACCGAGCCGGCACAAGGCGCCCCAATCAGATTCATCGGCCAATTCCGGGGAATCTGAACGGCCGACCGCGCCACAAGCCCGTCGGCCGAAACGTTGAGGCCACGCTTAACCCGCTTAAAGGTTCCAGCAACCTGCGATAACCGGGCTAGATGCCGAACATTTGGAACAAGAGAGTCCGTTAGACAGAGCGGTCGAATTCTGTTATCATTCGCAATCCTACCGTGTCCCATACGGCGGTGTAGCTCAGTTGGTTAGAGCAGTGGAATCATAATCCACGTGTCCGCGGTTCGAATCCGTGCACCGCTACCATTACAATCCAAAGCCCAGCAATTGTTCGCCGTCAGCCAAAGTGGGACACTCGGGCCGGTTTAGCTAAGGTACAGAT
>CAYNZS010000124.1:0-11746 GCA_964401695.1 uncultured Nitrospirales bacterium | reverse complement strand
GGCTATCTTGAAGAAATCCTGCTGGCCATGTGACTTTTAGTGCGATTGCCCTGGCCCCATGGAGATTGCCGGACGGGATGGAGTGTGCTATGCTCAGACTGGGTTGGACTGATTGGATAAACGAGGTTTAGGCGCGAATGAACATGAAATATCTTTGTATGGCCGCGCTCGTGTGCGCGGTCGGATTCGTCCAGCTGCGTTCCGCGGCGGAGATTGTCGATAGGATTGTGGCCACGGTCGATAACGAGGCCATTTTGCTTAGCTCGATCCTCTTGGAGGTCCAGCCCGCGCTGGCCGAATTGCATGAAATGGCCACCCGCGAGGGCCTTACGCAGGAGGAATACAACCGCCGCGAGAAAGACGTCATTCGCGCGTCAATCAGTCAGAACATCGAAATGAACATTCTCTACCGCCAAGCGGTGCTGCTCGGATATCAGGTGGACGATGAAGGGATCGAGGAGGGCATTGAGCGCGAACGTGCGCGCTTCGAGTCGAACGACGCGTTTATGGACTGGCTCGACGAGATCGGCGAGTCGTTGGCGGACATTCGCGCGCGGGAAAGGAAGCGCTTGTTAGCCCTCCGGCTGCGCAGCGATGAGTTGACGAAACTTCGGGCGGAAGTGGTGATCTCGGAGGCCGACGTAAACGACTATTACCGGGAGCATGCCGACGATTACCGTTTCGAAGTCCTCGTATCAGTTCGCCAGATATTCCTGAGTGCTTCGAACGCCGGGGAGGCTGCGCGAGCTCGTGCGCAACTCGACAACATCCGCGAAGAGTTGGATGCGGGCGCGGACTTTTCCGAATTGGCGGAGGCTCACTCCGAACTGTTTCCGGATAGCGGCGGCTCGACGGGCAGGAAGGGCCTCGATAGTTTCGTGCCCGAGTTGTCCGCCGTAATCGCGGATCTGGATGAGGGGGAAGTGTCCGAAGTGGTCGAGACGCAATATGGCCTCCAACTACTCAAGCTCGATGAGCGCCAAGAGGCGGGCCTACTGTCCCTCGAAGACGAGCGGATTAATATCGAGCCAATTCTGCGTGACCGCGCAGCGCAGAAGCGCTATGCCAAGTGGCTCGAAGACCTCCGCCGCGGCAGCCGTGTGCGTGTGTTTCTCTAGCGAGAGACCATGCGAAGCCGTCGGCGCCTACACGCCACCACCGCCACGAGCCGCTTTCCCGACCCTCCCGATTTTGCGGGAATGGAGTTCGCTTCAATTTCTGCGGTTCGCGCCAGCCGCGTAATTTTGGCTGAAAGTTAATATCGCAAGTCATTTAGTGTTAGGGGGTTATACGATTAAAACGATCCATCAATTTCTCCTTTGAATGTTCTTGAAACGGGGCGCGGGTCCGATAGATATTGCCCCCACACGATCCTCTCGGGTAGACTTTTGGTGAAGGAGCAATTATGACGCGCATTATTGGTGTCCTGGCAAGAGAGATTCTCGACTCCAGGGGCAACCCCACAGTGGAAGTGGATGTCCACTTGGATGGCGGTGCGATGGGCCGCGCAGCGGTTCCCTCTGGCGCGTCCACGGGCGAAAACGAGGCGGTCGAGTTGCGCGACAAGTCGGCGAAACGGTATATGGGCAAGGGCGTGTCCAAAGCGGTGCGCAACGTGAACGATGTCATCGCCCCTGAGCTCATCGGCGTTGACGCGTTGGACCAGCGCGGGCTGGATGCGCTTCTGTGTGCTTTGGACGGCACGAAGAACAAAGGACGCCTCGGCGCGAATGCCATTCTCGGTGTTTCCCTTGCCGCGACGAAAGCTGCCGCCGAGGAATTGGCGGTTCCCCTTTACCGATACATCGGCGGGGTCAACGCCCATGTTCTGCCGCTGCCCATGATGAATATTGTCAACGGCGGAGCTCACGCCGATAACAATGTGGATGTTCAAGAGTTCATGGTGATGCCCACGGGGGCCAAGACCTTCAAGGAAGCGTTGCGCATGGGCGCCGAGGTCTTCCACACGCTCAAGTCCGTTCTGCGCGACAAAGGCCTCAACACGGCGGTGGGCGACGAAGGCGGTTTCGCTCCCAACTTGGGATCGAATGTCGAGGCTATTGAGGTTATCCTAAAGGCCGTTAAACAGGCCGGCTACACGGCTGGCAAAGACATCTGGATCGCGCTGGACCCCGCAGCGAGCGAATTTCGCAAGGGAGCGAAATACAAGATGGCCGCCGAGAAGAAGGCTGCGAAGTCCACGAAGGACATGATCGAATTCTGGTCGGACTGGGTCGACCGCTATCCCATCCTTTCCATTGAAGATGGGCTCGGCGAGAACGACTGGGCGGGCTGGAAGAAGCTGACCGCCGAGCTGGGCGGCAAGATTCAGCTCGTAGGCGACGACCTTTTCGTGACCAATACCGACTATCTCTCGAAGGGTATCAAAGAGGGGTGCGGCAACTCGATTCTCGTAAAGGTGAACCAGATAGGAACTTTGACCGAGACGCTCGACGCTATCCAGATGGCCCACAATGCCGGCTACACTACCGTGATTTCCCATCGTAGCGGCGAAACGGAAGACGCCACCATCGCCGACCTGGCTGTGGCCACGAATGCGGGGCAAATCAAGACCGGGTCCGCATCGCGAAGCGACCGGATCGCGAAATACAATCAATTGCTTCGTATTGAAGAGGAGTTGGGGTCGCAATCGGAGTTTCATGGATTGGCGTCGTTAAGGATATCTCGCTGATTTCTATTATAAGAGTGTCATGACACGCGAAAGCGACAAGAGATGACCGCGCGCGCTTGGTATTGGTTGGCGTTTGCAGTCGTGGTTGGCTTGGTGTTCGTGTACGCGCAACGGCGCGATCTTCGTGGAGTCTATCGGGACTACTTGAAGAGCGAGGAGCAGGTCGAGGATCTGGAGGAGCGCCTGCCAGGACTTGAGGCGGAAAAGGAAAAGTTGGAGCGGTCTGTGGATTACCTCGGCGGAGACGCTCTCGAACTGGAATCGGCGATTCGCGAACGCCAGGGGCTTGTGCGGGAAGGCGAGACCATCTACATCATCGAAATGCCCCCCGGCGAAGAGAAGCATGAAATGAATGTGCCCAAATCAGGAAAAGGAAACCCGTAATTACACCGTCACACGAAATCACCCTGCGCAATCAGGAAGAAGCAGTAAAGCTTCTCGGCCGGAATGGCGAAATACGCAAACGGCTGCAAAAGGAGGCATCGGTCCGGATCATTGATCGTGGAGCCAAGGTGGCGATTCTCGGAGAGGCTGAAGACGTGGCCATCGCGGAAAGACTGCTGGAGGAGTTGCTCGCCACGGTGCGGGAGGGGCAAACACCGACCGTCGACGACGTGGCCTACGGCTTTCGAGAGGTGCGTGAAGCGAATAGTCCGGACATCGGAAGTGTGGTTGGTACGACCCCTACCGTCCTGCGCCGCGATATTGCGATCAAACCCCGCACGAGCGGGCAGCGCGCCTATCTCGAGGCGATTCGCGAGAACGAGTTAGTCCTCGCCATCGGTCCGGCGGGCACGGGCAAGACCTACCTCGCCATGGCCGCGGCTGTTAGCGCGCTGCTCAATAAGGAAGTCAACCGAATCGTGCTGACGCGGCCAGCGGTCGAGGCTGGAGAGAATCTCGGATTTCTTCCCGGCGACATGAGCGAGAAGGTGAACCCCTATCTGCGCCCTTTGTTCGACGCGCTGTATTCGATGGTCGATCCCGAGCGGGTCAAGAAGTGGTTCGAACGAGATCAGGTGGAGGTGGCGCCCCTTGCGTTTATGCGCGGCCGCACCCTCGACCACTGTTTCGCGATCTTGGACGAGGCCCAGAATACGACGACGGCACAGATGAAGATGTTCTTGACGCGTTTTGGGCAGGGCTCTCGCGCGATCATTACGGGCGATGTCACACAGGTCGATTTGTCGGAAGGCACAGAATCGGGACTGACCGAGGCTTCACGCGTTTTGGCGCGGACGAAAGGGGTCGGCACCGTTTCCTTGGAGAGCAGCGACGTGGTGCGTCATCCCCTCGTGCAAGAAATCGTCGAGGCATACGAGTCCGACGAAAGAGCCCGCGACCGTGCGCCCAAGACAAAACGCGCGATCCTGGAAATGCCCCCAAGCACGACAAGAAAATCGAAGTAGAACATAAACACCAGAGGCAGCAGTAGCGATCTTATGTTTGGAAGAACCAAGAAGAAAAGTTTGCTCACCGTCGGGAACGGGCGGGGGGGGCGCTACGGTTCGCCCACGCTGGCGTACCGGCGGCGGCGCTTTCAAAGGACATTGACAGTTTTCGCCTTTCTGGCGCTTGTGGCGGCAATCACGGATTTGCCAACGCTCAGAGTTCAGTCGGGCCGATACGACATTGACGCCGAGGATGTGGCCTCGCGGACGATTACCGCGGACTTTCCGTTTCAGTCGGTTCATCTGGAAGCCACGCGCGAGCGGCGTGAGGAAGCAACCGCGGGCGTACTCCCCACTTTCAGCGTCGATATGGACCGTGTGCGCGACCGAAACGACTTGCTTCGGGGGCGGATCGATACGCTTGTAGCGCTTCTCCCGAAACTTGACGAAGAGATTCGCGAGGCTCTTTCCGCATCCCACGAAGGGCAGCCGAGGGGAGAAATTATTGCGGTTACGTTGCGTGGCTTTGTCGAGGAGTGGCGGCAAGATCCCGCGATCGAAAATGACGACTATCCCGGCGTGGATACCTTGCTTGTTTGGCTTGAGCCGGGGGACGAAAGCCTCCCCCGGCGAGATTTCGGAGACGACGAAGACGCATCGGCCGACCCCGATGCCGAGGCTCTTTCGCGTCCGGCTCTCGGCCTAACCGAACCGCCGGACGGTGTGTCCCCCTTCGCCCAGATGGAGCCGCTCCGCGCGTTGGCGCAAGGGGGACTCGAGTATGTTCTCACAAAAGGCGTGAACAACCCCGACAACGTTATAGCGCCGCGGGTGCGAGTGCTTCGCTCCAACCCAATGGGCGATCTTAAGGTAAGCGAAGAATACAAATGGTCCGAACTTCTCGTGCAGAGCACGGCTGAAGCCGAACTGAAGAAACACATAGAAGAAGAGGTGAAGTCTCTCGAAGCGGGCGACGCAGAGAAATCCATAGATTGGGAACGCGTCCAGGACGCGGCACACCAAATGGCCAAGCTCGGCATCTCCGAATCCCTCTATCCCGATCTCGTGGTGACGGAAGGCGAACGCGAGCAGCGCCGCGCCGAAGTGGAAGCGGTATATCGAGATTTCGGCGGCAAGGAGATCATTCTTCAGGAAGGCCACCGCTGGACGGAACAATTGCGTTCGGACGCGAAGACTTTCTGGAGCCTTTTTGAAGACGGATCGCAGGCGACGCGGAACGTCGTGAGTCCCATCGCTTCGAACGCCCTATTGGCCGCGCTAATACTGGCAGGCCTTCTCCGTTCCATGACTATGATCGGAACCAAAGAAACCGATCCCTCCACCTCGATCAATGTGGTGCTGCTGGTCATGTGCGCCACGCTCATTCTGGGACGCGTAATGTTCTACGTCCAGCCTTCGGGAATGATTGTGCCGGTAATGGCCAGCGCCATCTTGCTATGCATCTTGACCGATGTCCGAATCGCGGCCGTTGCGAGCGTGTGCATAACCGCCCTCCTGTCTATTCAGTACGGATACAGTTGGCAACTCCTGGTGACATCCAGCGCGATGTCCTTCGCGGGCATATCGAGCCTGTACGTTGTTCGACGCAGGGGCGACATGGCGGGCGCGGTGGTTAAGGGAACGTTAGTGGGGCTTTTCGTTACGCTGGCCATCGTGCTAGCGACGGATTCGCTGACCTCGTGGCTCACCTTTCATCAGCTCGTCATGATTGGCATGAATGGCGTCGCGTGCCTGTTCTTGGTTCCCGGCCTTCTGTCGCCACTCGAACGCTTGTTCGGGGTCACGACGGATATTCAATACCTCGAATATTCTGACTTGAACAACGAGATCCTCAGCCGCTTGGCCATCGAAGTGCCCGCGACTTACGCCCACAGCCTCATGCTCGGGCAGTTGGCGGAGGCGGCGGCGGACGCGATAGGGGCCAACGGCCTGAAGGCGCGGGTGTGCGCCTACTACCACGATGTCGGGAAACTGCGCCGCCCTGAGTATTTCAGCGAAAACCAAACGGGCCAGAATGTTCATGACGACCTGTCTCCCCGGCTGAGCGCCCGCGCCATCGCGTCGCATGTAACGGGGGGGGTCGAACTGGCCCGCGATTTTCATTTGCCCGAGCCCATTATCGATGGGATTCTAGAACACCACGGCACAAGCCTTATTGGATTCTTCCATCAATTGGCGCTGGAGCAGCAAAAGCACGGCGACGTGCGCGAGGAGGACTACCGTTATCCTGGGCCCCGGCCCCAGAGCCGCGAAACGGCGATTTTGATGATCTGCGACGGCGTGGAATCGGGCGTCCGTTCCCTGAAGAAGGCGAACGAAGAACGGGTGCGCGAGTTCATCGACAAGCTGATTCGGAGCCGCGCGGAGGACCGCCAGTTCGATGAATGCGAACTGACGCTAAAAGAGCTCGACATCATTGAGGAAGTCTTGACGAAGCGCATCATGACCACGCTCCATACGCGCGTGGCCTACCCGGAAAAGGCACACGATTCTCAGGCGGAAAACATCATTCATATCTCAGGGGGCCAGGAGTAGTGGAGGTGTTGCTAGGCGTACGAAACGAATCCACGCGAAAATGGCTCTATCGGCGGGACGCATTGCGCCGCCTCGCGTTGAGAATCGGCGTAGGCGAAGGCCTCTCCGAGCGGACGGAAATTAGCGTCCTGTTTTGCGACGATGCCCGTATGGCGGAGTTGAATGGGGACTATCGAAACGAGAAGAAGCCGACGGATGTGCTTTCTTTTGAACAGGGGCTTCCAGCGGCGTCTGGGCGTCCTACAGTGCTCGGAGATATTGTCATTTCCCTGGAGACGGTAGAATATAATTGCGGCGGCGACCGGGCGCTTATGCGCGAGGAAGTCGCGCTGCTCTTCTGCCACGGGCTCCTCCATCTATTGGGTTACGATCACGCGACAAAGCGGGAGCGCGAAGAGATGACCGACAGGCAGGCCCGGTATCTGGGCGTGTCTCAAGAAGCCGCATGGGGGTCTAGGTCAATAGCTCCCGCCCCGGGCAGGGACGCTGAAAGCAAAGCCCCCAGAAGCAATCCCCGAAACAATCGTGGTGGAGGCCGAGCGCGTCTTGGACGATGACCCTGGATCGTTACCCCATTTAGGATATGCGCGCATAGCCCTGCTTCTCGCCGTGGTTCTGTGTGGTTTGACTCTAGCGTCGCTGTTTGCCCCGGGCGAAGGCACCTCGGGTTTGGACCCGTCGCTTGCTTACGCGCAAGATTCTGCGGGCGCCGCCGAAAAGCTTCTTCCTGCTTCCACTGCGCCCACGTGGAAGCGTGTCATTGCCGAAGACTTTCCTCCGTCAGTCGTGGCGGCGCTCCTTGCGCTTCTCTTCGGGTCGGGTTCCTTTTCCGCCTGCGAGGCCGCATTCTTCTCCATCCACACGTTGCGCCTTCGCGCGCTGAAATCGGAAGGAGGGCTTACCGGTCCCCGCGTGGCCAAACTGATGGAGCATCCCAGCGGCCTGCTCACATCCATCCTGGTTGGCAATATGATCGTCAACGTGCTGATCAGCGTACTGTTGCCGGTGCGCGTTCAGCGGCTCTTTTCAGAAGGTTTTGAAGCCCCGCAAGCGCTCTCCTACGCCGGTTCGCTGTGCGCCTGCACGGTATTTCTCGTATTCTTTGGCGAGGTTACACCCAAGATATTTGCGGAACGAATCGCCGAATTATTCTCGCGCTCCGTGGTGCTTCCCCTCCAACTGATCCACATTGCTTTGGGGCCCGCGCGCTGGGGATTGCTCCGCTTCACCGATTTCCTCTTCCGCGTTACCCGGTTCGACAACATCAAAGCGGCGCCATTCATCACCGACGGCGAGTTTCGAAGCGTCCTATCCGACAGCGAGGCCCAGGGCGTTATCGAAGAGGAAGAGGGGCAAATGATTCAGGGAATTCTCGAATTCAGCGATGCCCACGTAAAGGAGATCCTCATTCCCCGCCCCGATGTGGTCGCCCTTCCTCAGGACGCCACGGTCGCCGAGGCCATCGCCCTGTTCCGCGAACACGAATTCTCGCGGATGCCCGTTTTCGAGGAAGACCTGGATCACATTACAGGCCTCCTCGTTGCCAAAGACCTGCTCCCGAGCATTACGAAGGGCGAGTTAGACCGTCCCGCGCGCGAACTGACCCGCGTCCCCCGCTATGTGCCCGAATCGATGACGATTCACCGCTTCGTCAAGGACGCCCAGAAGACGCGCACACATCTCGCGATTGTTGTCGATGAATACGGGGGCACCGAAGGCATTGTGTCGCTGGAAGACGCGATCGAGGAAGTCGTCGGCCACATAGAAAGCGAAGATGAAGCCGAAGAGGCGCCGCCCTTCAACGAATTGCGCAACGGCGTGTACCGCGTCGACGGTGGATTGCCCCTCGATGAGTTGAGCGAATTGATCGGGGTCGAACTCAAGGACGAGGAACACGAAACCGTCGCCGGATTCTTCATCGATAAGGCAAATCGGCTGCCCGAAACCGGCGACCGCGTTGAACACCGGGGCGTGGTCTTCATAGTAGATGAAGTCGAAGGGAAACGGGTGTCTTCATTGCGGGTAGAGGTCCCGCCGGATCGAAAAGAGGAGTAGGCGTCATGATATTCATAGCCCTGGGCGCTTTCGCGCTCGGCGTCGCGCTCAACGCCCTCTTCGCGGGATACGAGACGGGTTTCCTTTCCGCCGATCCTATTCGGATGCGATTCCTCGCGGAAGAAGACGACGACGCGCGCGCCAAGTATCTGGTCCGCCACCTCAATAACAAACGACATCTGTTGACGACGGTGCTCATCGGCACGAACATCGCCCTTATCTTAGGCACGGCCGCCATCACCTTTCAGGTTGGCGGCCTCTGGGCGACCGTTATCGCGACCCCCGTTTTCCTTATCTTCTCGGAGATCGTTCCCAAGACGATTTTCCGCAGGCATCCCACTCGCCTAGCTCTGGCCTTGCTTCCAGCGATCCGATTCTTCGATATACTGATGGCTCCCTTAGTCTGGCCGACCATGGCCTGCTCGACGCTACTCCTAAAGCTCATCGGATCGCCTCGCGCCGAAACAGGCCACGTCATGTCGAGCGAAGAGGACCTCCGGAACTTGGTTGACGAAAGCGCAGCGCGCGGCACCATCGAGCGGGACGAGCAGCGCATGATCCATTCCGTGATGGACCTGCAAGACAAACAGGCCAAGGAAATCATGATTCCGCGAATCGACATTCAGGCTTTGCCCAACACCGCGACACGCGATGAGTTAGTCGATCTTCTCGAGAAATCGGGACGCACACGCATTCCCATATATGCCGATAGCATCGATACGATAGCCGGCGTGGCGAACGCGTACGACGTCCTGCTCGACGTAGAGCGGAGCAACCAGGACATTACGCGGTTCGTGCACGAGGTCATTCATGTCCCCGACACGATGCCCGTGGGCACGTTGCTGCAAGAGCTGAAGAAGGCGAATCAGCACATGGCAGTCGTGACCGATGAGTATGGCGGGACGGACGGGTTGATCACCTTGGAGGACACGCTCGAGGAAATCTTTGGCGAGATCCATGACGAACACGATCCGCCCGAGGATTTTATTCAGCAGATTGGGCCGCACAGCTACCGGGTGGACGCGCGCATGCCCCTCGAGGAGCTTGCCGCTCACATCGGCCTCTCGCTAGACGAGGACGAGGCGGAAACGGTGGGTGGCTGGGTCATTGCGGCGGCCGGCTACATACCGCATCAGGGGGAGAAGTTCAAGTTCCACGGTTTTCGCGTAACCGTGCTCGAAGGGCGTCCCAACTTCGTATCGAAGATCCGCCTCGACATTCTTCCCGAGGCGCGCCGAAAATCCGGTGACGAGGACCCTCCGAATTCTTGACTTCGCGTTGGCGTAACGCTACCATTTCCGCTTTGTTCTCCACCCCGAACGCGCTCGCGATTCTCTCGACGTTCTCCGAGCGCCATGGCAATCCTACGATAAGGTTCTTTATTCTCATGAGCACTCTTGGCAGTTCCGACCAACCCCTTCGTGTAGCTATCATTGGCAGCGGACCAAGCGGATTCTACGCCGCGGAAGCCCTGTTCAAATCGGACGCGTCCGTACGCGTCGACATGTTTGACCACCTACCCTCGCCCTATGGACTCGTCCGCCTCGGCGTCGCGCCAGACCATCCGAAAATCAAGACATCCATTCGCGTCTACGAAAAGATCGCGGCCCACGAGGACTACGCGTTCTGGGGAAACGTCACCGTTGGGCAAGACGTGACGCTTCCCGAATTGCAGCGCCACTACGACGCAGTTCTTTTCGCGTCTGGCGCCGCGACCGACCGCCGGCTCGACATCCCAGGCGAGGACTTGCCGGGCAGCTACACAGCGACCGAATTCGTGGCTTGGTACAACGGCCACCCCGATTACCGCGACCACGAGTTCGGTCTCTCCGCGAAAACGGCGATCGTCGTTGGCCAGGGCAACGTGGCGATGGATGTCTGCCGGATTCTCGCCAAAACGGTGGATGAACTGAAGAGCACGGATATCGCTCAACACGCCCTGGACGCCCTCGCTGAAAGCTCCGTAGAAGACATCTACATGATTGGGCGCAGGGGACCCGTGCAAGCTAAGTTTTCACAGAAAGAAGCGAAGGAAATGGGGAAATTGGAGATCTGCGAGCCGATTGTGACCCCCTCGGACCTGGAACTCGATCCGCTCAGCCAGGCCGAGTACGACGACTCGGGTAATCAGAACGCGCAGCGTGTTCTTCCGGTCCTCCGAGAGTTCTCCGAGCGCCCCTCCGCAAACGCGCAGCGCCGGCTCCACTTCGAATTCCTCAAAAGCCCGGTCGAAATAATCGGCAACGGGAAAGTCGAGAGCATCCGGATTGAGAAGAACAGGCTCGAAGGCGAGCCAAACCGACTCAAGGCGCGGGGGACAGGCGAAACAATCGAGCTTTCGGCCGGCCTGATATTTCGCAGCGTCGGCTACCGGGGCGCCCCCATACCCGGCGTACCGTTTCGCGACGATTGGGGAGTCATCCCAAATGACGACGGCCGCGTGACTGAAGCGGACAAAGCGGTTCCGGGCCTCTACGTCGCCGGCTGGATTAAGCGCGGCCCCACCGGCGTCATCGGAACCAACAAGCCAGATGCCCAGGCCACTGTGGCTGCGTTGCTGGACGACTTGGCCTCACTCAAGCCCTGCGAATCGAGAGACAGCGAACCCCTGCAAGCCACCCTGAAAGAGCGGGGAGTGCGTGTCGTATCTTTCGCTGACTGGAAGATTGTCGACGCCGCCGAGATCGAGCGCGGCAAGGCGGTGGGCAAACCCAGAGAAAAATTTGTTCGCGTAGACGAGGTGCTGGCCTTGCTAGACAAATAATGCGGGTCCGCATCGCTCGCAACATTAAGCGACGAGCAACACGGACTAAGGGTATTTTGGGGATAATTACGAATACTGATAATTATTCTATAGGCTCTCTATCTTGGTATCAAAAGTAAACGCTTGACAATATATGGAGGTCTGCGTATAATCAGCGTTGTTATGAGTAAGAACTTGGGGTGGGGCGGTGATTTCCACCCCTAATTTGGGAGTCGCGTTGCTAATCGATTACTAGTCCATCGGAAGTGATCGCCATTCTGGAGCCGAAAGGAGGGATGAATTAGCTGG
>CAYNZS010000123.1:0-11770 GCA_964401695.1 uncultured Nitrospirales bacterium | reverse complement strand
ATCACCCGAGGCGAATTCACCATCAGCGGATTTCGCAACAGCGAACTGCGCAATTTCCTCAGAGCGGTTTAGGACTATAGTGATGCAGTTTATACTATTGCAGGCAACGTGGTGCGCTTTCTTCTTGGCGCGAATTGAAAGTTAGAGAAAATCATGGGAGAACGGGTCCAGATGGGCAGATTGCGCTAGAGGTTCGGGGGCATGTCTTGCTGATTGGAATTGACCGGCAGGAGAAACTGAATGGATTGACGCCGAAGATATTCGAGGAGACGAAGGCGGCCTATCAACGCCTGGATGAGGATGCTGAATTGCGCGTTGGAGTCTTGTTTGCCCATGGGAAGCATTTTGCCGCCTGCCTGAATTTGCCGAAGTTTGTCGACGACATGAAGTCCGGCGAGCGGAAGCATCTGCAAGGCGGCGTCGATGTCTACGGGTTAACACGCTAGTGCAGGAAGCCGATTGTGTGCGCGGTACAGGTCTACACCTACACGACCGGGGTCGAGTTTTTGTTGGCCTGCGACATCGTGATTGCCGCATCCGACAGCAAGTTTTCCCAGTTAGAGCCGAAACGTGGGATCATGGCGACAAGCGGATCTGCGATGCGCCTTGTTCAGCGCGGGGGGTGGGGAAACGCCATGTATCATCTGCTGACTTGTGACGAGTGGGATGCTGAGGAGTCGTACCGTATCGGATTGATTCAGGAGATCGCCGAGACAATCGCGGGTATGGCGCCGCTGGCCATACAGGCGACAAATGCCTGTTCGATGCTCTATGTGGAGGAAGGAGAGGCGGCGGCGATCGCTTCGTATTCGAAAACGCAAAGGCGCCTCAGCGCGACGGAGGACGCCGCGGAGGGAGTGGCTTCGTTCAAGGAACGGCGGGATCCTGTGTTGAAGGGACGCTAGCCCGGTTATCTCACGGTCTCGCTACGACGACCCCTGAGATTCCGTGCTAGCAATTCCCGAAAGCCGCACGTCGGAATCCTGCGCCCTCACTCCTCCCGCGCGGACTCCTCCAGCTTCACCGATACCGAATTGATACAATACCGAAGCCCCGTAGGCTCCGGCCCATCCGCGAAGACATGGCCAAGGTGCCCGCCGCAACGCGCGCATACGACCTCCGTGCGCCTCATTCCGTGCGTGTGGTCCGCCGCCTCTAGAACCGCCTCCCCGCTACGCGCCGCGTAGAAGCTGGGCCACCCGCATCCGGAATCGAACTTCGTGACCGAATCGAACAGGTCTTCTCCGCATCCCGCGCAGGTGTATGTGCCCGCCAACTTTACACTATCGTATTTTCCCGAAAACGGAGCCTCGGTGCCCTTCTCGCGCAAGACCCGATACTCCTCCGGTGTAAGCGACGCGCGCCATTCTCGGTCTGTACGTTCGACTTTTTCACGCAACTTCCTATCCTCCTGGAATTGAGAGATCGCTCTACACATCCCCATTATATTACTGTCAGCGTGCAGCCCGCTTTTTTTAAGCACCCGGCTGGACTAGAATATTCCCCCGGACGCAGGATGGTACTGTGTTTTGGCGCTACACGAATCGGAGTTCTAGAATACCTTGGCATTTTGGAAGCATTTGACCTGTACCTCTAAGGAAGACGTGGACCTCTTCTCGGAACTGGACCCGTTGCTCGAGGAGTTATGGGGGTACCTGCGGCATCTTGCCGACCTGAAGTCCGTGTGGCCGCGCCTCACCGAGAAACAGCGTAGCGACATCGACAGTTCGGCTGTCCACCGCGACCGCTTTCACGAGAAGAACGCGGAACGCTTAGTTGAAGAAATTCGAACACGGGCCTCGAGGATCCGCGCTCACCGGCATACGCCGCTCAAGAATAGAATCATCGAGTTTCTGGACAATTGGCGCGACCAGGAACCCGACATGCTCAAGGTTATTCAGGCCATGATGACACGCGGCGACGAAAAGGACTGACACGGCTTTACCAAAGCTGACTGCGGAGCAATTCGACTTCCGCCCGCAGATCCTTCGTCTCTCGGAACGCGCGAACCTTCTGCTCGAGCGCCTCGGGCAAGTCCTTCGTGTGCAATTCCTCCAATCTGGCCTCGGCGCGTTGACGCGCGGCTTCCTTCTCGGCGAGATCCTTCGCCGCTTCGGCTGCGCGCGCCGTCAGTTTCGCCTCGCGCTGCGCCAGAGTCGCGTGGCGGTCCTCCAAGTGGTTGAGCGCCGCGGCTGTCGAAGATGCCTCGGCCTCCAATGCGGCATGACGCTCTTCCAACGCATTCAAGCTCGCTTCCGTGTTCCCTTTCGCCTCCTCTGCCGCCCCGAGGTGTCGCTCGGTTTCGGACAAATTCTGCTTGAGCGCGCCGATCTCCGATTCGGCTCTACGCCCACGCTGCGACAGCTCTCCGACCTCGGAACGCAACTCGGCCACTTCCTGCTTGAGGCCGCTGCGCTCCCCGGAAAGATTCTCGACTTCCACATCGCGCTCGGCAAGGTTCTGCGCGAGGCGCGCGCCCACTTCCTTGGCCAGCGTTGCGCGTTCCTCCGACTCGGACAGTTTCGCTGCCAACTGCTCGGCCCGCTCGGAATGGGCGTCTCGGCTTGACGCGGCCTGCCCATGCTTGTTTCTCCACTCGGTGAGGCCATTGCGCGCGTTCTTCAACTCTTCGCGCAAAGATTTCCCACGCGCCCGCTCTTCTCCAAGATCTTCTTCCACCGTAAGCCGTTCCCGTTCGGCGAGACGCTGCTCCTTCAGCAACGAGGTGACGCGCTCCTCGCGGTTCGCCAAGTCCCGGGAAAGCGACTCGTTCTGGTCCATTGCCTCGCGTTCCCGTTCGCGAATTTCGGTCAAGTTCTGGTTCAGATCCAGGAGGGTCTTCTCGAGCTCATCCTGAGCGTGTTCGGCAGTAGCGAGTTGAGCCTTCTTCTCTTCGAGAGCCTCCTCGACCAGCCCTTTCGCCGTCTCCAGTTCGCGTCGATGTCCCACTTCGCTTTCCAGCTCCCCTTCAAGAGTCTCGAGATCGGAGGCTAACGAGACCTTTTCCTTGCCTAGCGCTTCCAGTTTCGTATCCTGCTCCGCCAATGCGCGGCCCGTCTGGTTGGTTTCGGCAATCGCCGCGTCCTTCTCGCTTCGAAGAGCCTTTAGGCCCGATTCGAGGCGCGACACTGAGGATTCCAGCTCATCGCGATCCTGGGTCATCAGGGCCAGTCGATCGTCACGCGTCTGCGCTTCCTCCTCAAGAACCTTGATTCGGGCGACCGAGTCGCTCTTCTCGTCCCGTGCATTATCGCGCTCCGCAATGAGCTCCACCCGGCCGGCCTCAAGCCCGGCGATCTGCCCTTCGATGACCTGAATCCGTTCGTTCGCCACCGAAAGTGCCTTTCGTACCGAAGCTAGACCATGGTCCGTTTTGGCTTTCTCGGAGAGTAGTTCTTCCTTTTCGCGGTCGCCGTGGCTCACAACGGCTTCAAGCTCGGCGCGTTCGTTCTCCAGTTCCGAGAGATCGGCCTCGTTACTGCGCAGCTCGGAACGAAGAGACTCAATCTCCGTCGCCTGCCGGTGCTCGGACTGCTGCAATTCATCGATGTGGAGCCGCAGCGAAACACTCGATGCCTCCTTCGCCTTTAGCTTCGCCTCGAGGTCGTGGGCCTCAGCCTCCGCGACCCCCAGCTCTTCCTGCGCGATGTCCTGCGCCGCCGACAAGGCGGAGAGCGAGTCCCTCAATTCCCCATTCTCATCCGCCGCATTCGCCAGCGCGGCGCCCCGATCATCCAGCGCGGCCCTAAGTTCCTTGACTTCTTCGGCCTGTTCGCCGACTTCTTGCGCATTCGACATATTCTCGCGACGGTCCGCGAATTCTTTTCGCAGCCCTATCAGTTCGCGCTCGAACTCTGTACTCTTGCGCAACGACAGTTTCAGCGCCTTCTCGCGGGTGGCGAGGCTTCGGCGAAACGCCTCAATCGTTTCCCCTGCTTTCCGATCCCGCTCCCGAAACCCCAGGAACTCCTTCTCCATATTGGCGAGTATCGTTTCGAGCTTGAGAACAAGAACCCGCGAGTCGACCGCGGGGCGGGGAGGCGCAGGTGTGCCCATGTGCGTTGAGTGTGCGACAGAAGTCGCGGTGGCCCGCAGAGCGCCTTCATCTTTTCTCTGCCGAGAGCGCTCTAACTCGCGACCATCGAGAAACGCGCTCAGCTTGGACTTCCGCAGATGCGCATGTTTCGGAAGTTGAGTGCACAGCGAGCGGGCCTCGTCCAACCGCCCCAGAGCCCCCAAACAATAGACACGCGTAGAAACGATCTCCTCATTCGACGGAAACGCCTGCCCCAAGCCATCAAGCAAAACCAACGCCTCCTGGCTTTGCCCCTGTTTCAGAAGCCGGTGCGACTCATCGAGTAACTGCTTGCGCTGAGGCTCGGTAAGTGTCAACAATTCGTTGCTCATGATTGCCAAATCCCCGTCATGCCTACCTTCCTTCAAAAAAGGACGTATCCCGCCCCTATATCGGCACTTGCAGCGAAACAGTATAGCGCAAACTGGACGATTTGTTGTGACCTATCCACAATTAATCCACAGCGAACCCGTAAGTCTGCCGTGACGGAGTCAAGAATTGGTCACTTTTCGCGGCTCTAAGGAACAAAAAGCGGAGTTCGAAACGTTGAGAGAGGTATGGGAAGGGTCATCAAAAAACCAGGTAGAGCGGTCATACCAGTGTGCATTCCAAAACGAATCGAAGCCGTGGGAAACGCGTCCGCGTCTATCTGGCCAAACTGCCTTTATGGCCGCGTAAGCGATTGCTCACATGCTTTCCATTTCGCTATAGTGATTCCTAGCCTGCGGTCGAGACGGACCGCAACCAAGGGACGAGCCCGTGGAGAATAATGTCCATGAATTCGAAGGCGTTCGCGCAATGGGACTAGACCTCGAAGCCCGCTATGCGAAGTCACGCGATGAGCCCTCGTTCAGCGAAACTACCGGCGTGAGGCCGAGCTTGCTTCTCGAACATCTTTCCGTACGCGCTTCGGGGAAATTGTTGCTGGACGAAGTCAGCCTGACCGTACGGCCTGGAGAGGCCATCGGTATCGTTGGCCCTTCGGGCTACGGAAAGTCTACGTTGCTGCGCACTATCGCCGGCCTCATCGACCGGGGTGGGGGAGAGGTCCGCCTCGGGGACGACGACCGCGCGGCCGTCGGCTGGCCCGAATTCCGCGGTAGCGTCTCTTATCTAAGCCAGGTGCCCATATTGCTCGAGGGGACTGTAGAGGAGAATCTTCAACGTCCTTTCACCTACCGAGTTTCTTCTGGCCGCTACGAGCGCGAGAAGGCCGTTGCGCTGTTGAGGGCCGTTGGTCTGGACGCCGCTTTATTGTCCGAGGCCTCGGACTCTCTTTCCATTGGCGAGCAGCAGCGCGCCTGCCTCGTCCGAGCCCTGCTGACAGAACCTCAATTCCTTCTTCTGGACGAACCGACCTCAGCCCTCGATAAAGAAAACGCCAGCCGCGTGGAAGCGCTGCTCCAAAAGGAAACCGGCCGTGGCGCACTTGGGTTTGTTCTTGTCACGCATGACCAGGATCAGGCCAGCCGCGTGTGTGGAACCGTGCTCGATCTTGAAAGCTTCAAGCCGTCGAGCGAGGCCATCCAATGACGTCCGATGTAATCCCGCTTGCTCCGTTCGACTTAGCCATCGCGGCCTGCCTTGTCCTCGCCGCGGGAGGCGCCAGTTTCGCCCTCCGCCTGGGTCTTGAAAAGCGCCTTGCCATCGCTTCCGCGCGGACTGTCGTCCAACTCTTGCTTATTGGCTTCGTTCTGAGATGGGTCTTCGGAGTAGACAACCCCTTGGCTGTCATGCTAATCCTTGCCCTCATGCTCATGGCCGCTAGCCGCACCGCGGTCAAACGCCCCGAGCGCACCTTCGACGGAGCCGCATGGCGCACCTTCGTTACCCTCCTTCTGTGCGGGCTCGCCACCACCTTTACGGTCACCGCGGCCATCATCCACATCGACCCTTGGTACCGTCCGCAGTACCTCATCCCCCTGCTCGGAATGGTTCTCGGCAACTGCTTGACCGGCGTCTCCCTCTGTCTCGATCAGCTCCTAAATGACTTCGCCACCAAACGCGCCCAAGTCGAGATGGAACTCGCCCTTGGCGCCACACGCTGGGAAGCCGCGCGAGACATCCTCCGAGGTTCGGTGTCGAAAGGCCTGATCCCCATCATCAACACCATGATGGTCGTCGGCATCGTGTCGCTGCCAGGCATGATGACCGGCCAGATCCTCTCCGGTACGGATCCCCTCGACGCGGTCAAGTACCAGATCGTTGTCATGTTCATGATCGCCACCGCCACCTCGTTGGGGTGCATGACCATCGCCCTGCTCGTATACCGCCACATGTTCAATGACCGTCACCAACTTCGGACCGGGATCGTCCGCAAAGCTGAGTCTTGATCGGCGCCCCTTCTGAGGCCCCCCTTGCCCGCGGCTATACTCACGCCTCAGCCCGAGACGGCGAGGGAAGTGGAACTGATTATTTCCCCTTCGCCAACGCCATCACGCCAGCAGGGGTCTCTCCTTACGGTCCGCCGCCCAGATTCACGCTTTTCCTCACGGCTGCGTTAATTTGGGCTCGATTCATTCCGGTCGCTTTGGCCTCTTCGGTTACTTCGTGGATACGCGACAAGATGGAGAAGTAGCAACGGTCACGGCATCCATCTACTTCGTCGCTCCGTACTCCTCCTACCAGCGGGGCACCAACGAGAATAGCAATGGACTCATTCGTCGCTAGCTGCCCAAAGGCACACCCTTCCGAGGCCTGACCGACCAGCAGATACGTCAAATAGAGGAGGACCTAAACAACCGGCCAAGAAAAATACTCGGATACCAGACACCATGCGAAGTCTATCTAAAACAACGAGAAGAACACCGTGTTGCACTTAGAGCTTGAATCTAGGAAGTTGAACTGGGCTCGGATAGATAATAGAGTCAGTCGATGCGGCTGCTCGGCTTGGCAAGAACAAGTTCCCTGGGGGTACCCACCATGAAGGCACGTGCGGAGAAGCATTCGTTCCAGACTCTAACCATCGCGGCGGTATTTATTCTGAGCGGGGCGATTGAGACCTTCGCTCAACTAGGCGCACGCAATGGCGAATGGCGAAGCTTTGGCGGCGATCCGGGGAACACCAAGTACACCCCTCTCGATCAAATCAACCGTGACAACTTCCAAGACCTCGAAGTCGCGTTTACGTGGGACTCCATCTCCACTAAAGCGCTCGAAGACAAGCCGCGCATCCGAGCCTTAGGGTTCCAGGCGACTCCGCTCATGCTCGGGGGCATGCTTTATGTGAGCACGTCTATCAGCCAAGTCGCCGCCATCGACGCCGGGAGCGGCGAAACGGTCTGGAAGTATGATCCCAAGTCTTACGAGCGACTCGACCGGCCCGCGAACTCCGGCTGGCATCACCGTGGCGTGGCCTATTGGGATGACGGGACGGATGCGCGAATTATCATGGCGACGCATGACTTGAGGCTTATGGCCCTCGACGCTAAAACTGGGGCCCTGTACCCCGACTTTGGGGAAGATGGGATCGTCGATCTGAGCACAAGCCTCGGCAAGCCCGTTACGGGGCGCATCATTACCCACAACTCGCCTGTCGCCATCTGCCGGGACACCATCGTAATAGGGCATGTAGTGGCCGACGGCGTAACTGTTAAGGAAGGCGCCCCAGGGCACATCCGCGGTTTTGACGTACGAACTGGCGCCATGAAGTGGATCTTCCATACGATACCGCAGGAGGGGGAATTCGGAAACGACACATGGGAAAACGGCTCGTGGAAGTACACCGGCGCAGCCAATGTGTGGACCCAAATGGGGGTCGACAACGAACTTGGCTATGCTTATCTTTCGACGGGCACCCCCACCAACGACCCTTACGGCGGCCTGCGCCTGGGAGATGGGCTATTCGGCGAGAGCATTGTCTGCGTGAACGTCAAAACGGGTGAGCGCGTTTGGCACTTCCAGGCCGTTCACCATGGCTTGTGGGATTACGACTTCCCCTCCGCGGTCAACCTGATGGATATCACGGTAGATGGCCGCGAGATCAAAACCGTAGCCCAAATCAGCAAACAAGGATTTACGTACGTTCTCGACCGAGCAACCGGCGAGCCCGTCTGGCCTATCGAGGAGCGGGAAGTTCCGCAAAGCACCGTGCCCGGTGAGCGCACCTCGAAGACCCAGCCTTTCCCGACGAAGCCTCCCGCCTATGAACGCCAGGGCATTACCGAAGACGACCTGATCGATTTCACCCCTAAACTGCGGGCCGAGGCCCTGGAAATCTTCGAGGGCTATGCCCCCTCGAGCCTCTTTACACCGCCGAATCTTAAAGGCAGCAAACCGGTTATCAGCATGCCTGGCTGGGGCGGTGGAGCCAATTGGTCCGGCGCGGCTGTGGACCCCGAAACAAGCCGCCTCTATGTTCCTTCGTATACCCTCCCGTCCTCATTCACTATCGGCAAACCCGATCCGAACCGCTCCAACCTGGGCTACGCGCCAGTGAGTTGGCTCGCCGCTGGCGTATCCGGTCCCCGGGGCCTGCCGCTCGTGAAGCCCCCATTCGCGAGGATTACCGCCATCGACATGAACAAGGGCGACCATGCCTGGGTGCAACCCCACGGCGATGGGCCCAAGAACCACCCTGCCCTGAAAGAACTCGATTTGCCGGCCCTCGGCGGGGAATTCGGCGGCCCCCTCGCCACCAAGACGCTTCTTTTTGTAAACCACGGGGGCCGCGATCTTGAGCCGAGCAGACCCAACATTACTGCATACGACAAAGCTACAGGCGAGTATCTTGGCGCGATCCTTGTCCCGGTGAGACCCAACTCAAATCTGATCAGCTACATGTATCGGGGCAAACAGTACATCACCTACACGGGCGGCGGCGGCAAGGTGACGCCGCAACTTGTGGCGCTTCGCCTGCCGTAGGCTCCACCCTCCCCAGTTTCCGCGATCTAACCCGGTGAGATAAGAGGGCTCAGCCCATTCCCAACCGCCACGCTCTTGATTGAGATCGCGGAAGCCACATAGACTACCCACGCTGCCATAGGCCTAAATGAGATGGACGGGCTTGGGCCGCGCCTTGTGAGAAGTCCAGCCGAAAAGCGCCATGCCGGCTCGATTTCTATAGCCGAAGAAACGATGGGGTAAGACTATGGGATCTGAAGACGAGACGAAGGAATTCGAAACTCTGGTGTACGAAAAAGCGGGCAGGGTCGCGAGCATTACATTGAACAGGCCCGAGAAACACAACGCGTTGAGCTATCAGATGCTCGACGATCTCGATGCCGCTCTTGACTATGCGGAAGCGGATGAGGGCACGAACGTGCTAATTCTGAAAGCCAACGGGAAGAGTTTTTGCTCGGGTTTCGACACGAAGGGCAGCTACTACATCACCCCTCCGGAAGGCGGATGGAATTACCGGAATTCCTACAATATCTTGAGCAAGAAGGTGTACGCAAAGTACAAGCGGATCTTTAACTTCCCAAAGGTCACTATCGCGCAGATCCACTCGCGATGTACCGATGCCGGCTGTTATCTTCAGCTCTCCTGTGACATCTCGGTTGCGGCGGACGACGCGCTTCTCGGCCACCCGGCGCAAAAATGGGGTGGTTCCCAATCGACGGGGTTGTGGCAGCTCTTCCTGGGTTCGAAGCGGGCGCGCTATCTTCTTATGTCCGGACGGCTCGTCGATGGTAAAGCGGCGGCCGCTATGGGACTGGTCAGTATCAGCGTTCCGCGCGAGCAGGTTGAGGAAGAAGTCAAGGCCTTGGCGGAAGAGATCGCCGAAATCCCCCGCGATGGCGCCCTACACAATAAGATCGCGATGAACACGGACCTGAAGATTCTCGGCGTCGACGCCCTGTTCGACTATTACGCACAGATGAACCGATACACCCGATTCATCAACAAGGCGTGAGAAGGGCTGCCGGCGCTCGGCGATTCGAGCGGGATGAGCGTATCGGCCAGCCTATCGGGTTACCTCGGCGTGAGGACCATCTGAGTTTGCGTCACCAGCGCGGCGAGTTTTCCGTCCTCGCGGGTGATGCGGGTTTGCCAGACCATGGTGGATCGGCCTATGTGGAGGGGAATGGATTCTCCGTAGGCCTTTTCGCTGGGGTCGAGCTTACGAAAGAAATTGGTCTTCGATTCGATGGTGGTCGTTCCAGCACCTTCGGGAAGATTCAGAATGGTTGCCGCCGCGCCCAAGGTGTCCGCGAAGGCCATGATCACCCCGCCGTGGACTCTTCCAGGGGCCGTAGTTAGTTCGTCACGCCCCTGGAGTTCGGCCTTGACGCACTCCGGGGTAGCCTCCGTAAACGTAACGCCCAACAGTTTGGCAAACGAATCCTTAAAGCGTTTCTGCAGGACCGCAATATGATTTTCCATGAAGCAGTTCATCCCCTGATTATGTGTGCTCAGCCCGAGTTTCCAGCCCTCGCGTCACAGCGTATCATTTTGCTGACACTCAAAAATAGCCACCCGTAGAAACCGAACCTGCGCCCAGTCAAACACGCAGCGTAGTGGAGTTCGGACCGGATTGAACGGCTGCCGAAAAGTTCAACCCGTGAAATGTTGTCAGGCGTAATTCTCGATAGCATCCGCCAGCCTCTTTTGTTGACTTTCGTCGAGGTGGCCGGCGATATCTCTGTGGAAATCGCTCCACTTGAAGTCGAGCACCTCCAGTTCCCCGCAGGCTTCGACGGTAGCGGTGCGTTGTCCCACGGGGCTGAATTGCTTCATCTCTCCCAAGAGGTCTGGCGCTGCGAGGCGCAACTCGGGCGATCCTTTCTTCCGCACCGCTACTTCTCCACGCCGCAGGATATAGCCTAGACGGAGATAGCTTCCCTCGGTGAACAGCGTGGCGCCCGGCCCGGTCGTGCGAACCTCGCAGATTCTGCTGAGCACGTTCACCGCATGTTTCCCGAGGAGTTCGGGTAACCCATGGAATAGAGGTATTCTCAAGATCTGTGCGCGAATCTGTGCCGGTTCCATACAGATGCCCTCCATCAGGTTTTGAGCCCGCGAGGTCTGAGCCGATGCCGCGGCCCTACTTTCCGTACCGTGGTTCGTGCGCCGGGGAAGCCCACGGACAGGCTCAGCATATCAGATCTTGCACGCCGCGAGGGTTTGATGTAGGGACGCCGTATACTATTGACACACTGAGTCCTGCACCGGGGGAATGAATCTCAATCTGTATCAACGGCGCACGCCGTTCCAGCCCTGGAATGTCCGATGCCTTTGCGCTTTTGCAGAATGATAGTCGTCTTCATTGCGATGTGGCCCCTCGCCGCGCCGGCCGCCACCTACTACGTGTCCAACGACGGGAGCGACGCGAACGAGGGCCTTAGCCAGGAAAGCCCATGGCAGACTATCGACGCCGTCAACGCCGCAACCGCTAGCGGCGACTCCGTCTTGTTCGAGCGGAGCGGCCTGTTCCGTGGTCAAGTCAACATCAATGGCACGGACATGACCTGGAGCCTATGGCGATGGCGGACTGATGGCCATCGCGCGATAGAGTTCAACCTCACCGCCGAAGGCATGACGGTTCGGGCAAACGCCATCGGAGACACGGGCTACAACGCCATCTTCACCGGGCGCGGCGGGAACATCATTGAAGGCAATGTCATCCGCCGTTGGCTTGCTGTGATCAACGATGGCGGAGCGATAGCCGTCTTCAGCGACGGCAATACGGTACGCAATAACTTTCTAGAGCGTTTTAAGAAATTATAGATACGAAGCGGCACCAAAAAATCCTCG
>CAYNZS010000122.1:0-11818 GCA_964401695.1 uncultured Nitrospirales bacterium | reverse complement strand
ACCATGCTCGATGTGGGTCCGGTGGATACGCGCATTGTCGAATCTGGAATGGGACACGGTCCCTACGGGACCGTGGGCATAGGGGAGGATGTGGCGACGGTGATTCCCGCGTTGGTCGGACCGGCGGTGTACAACGCCATCGGCAAATGGATAGACGACTTTCCCATTGCCCCGGACCGGGTGCTGAAAGCCCTCGGACGGATACCAACCAGCACCGCGTAGCTGCAATCGAAGCGGGGAGTACAACATTCCGCTTTCGCGCGGTGACTCGATCCTAATCGAGCGGTCAATTCCATCGCGGTCTTGTTTGGATACGTCCGGGTCAGCGTTTTCGATGAACTTGCTCGTAATGGACAAGGCGAATCCGTTGGGGGTGACCAGATAGGCGTTCTTCACCCAATTACCCGTTCAGCGAGGTCCGACTCGTAGGAAACATCTGTGTGTTGTTTGAGTTGGGGGCGAGACCGCGAAGGTCTTCGCGCGTTCGACCCTCCCCTAACACCTCCCTAAACCAGGGAGGGGGATTGATCGCTCGATTTGGCTTTGGTGACCGCGCAAGGGCTCCGACAGGTTATAATAGGGACTCGTCTCGCTAACCGAACGCAAAAGGATTTCAAAATGAAAGTGATTATCGATCTCTGCCTCGTCCCTATCGGCGTAGGCGTTTCCTTGTCGGAATACGTCGTCGAATGCCATAAGGTGCTCGCCGAAACGGACCTCAAGACACAGCTTCACCCTTACGGCACAATCATCGAGGGCGAATGGGACGATGTATTCGCGGCGGTCAAGACCTGCCACGAAGCGGTCCACGAAAAGGGAGCGCCGCGCATCACGACGACTATCAAAGCGGGAACGCGCGCCGACCGCGAACAGACGATGGAAGACAAGGTGGCCAGCGTTGAACGCCTCCTCTAATTCCGGGGGCATTTCGCCCATAGGCCGTCCGTGGGTGGCGCGTCTCGGCTGTGTCCTGCTCGCCCTGTCGATAGCTTTCGCGGCGGTCGCTCAGCAAGGGCCGCAAAAGTGGCGCATGGCCAGAGACACCCGCTACGATGCTTTCGATCGAGGCGATGTTAAAGAGGTCCAGCGACTCATCGGCAGGGGCGTAGACTTGAATGTGCCGGATAGGCAAGGGCGGGTGCCCGCATTTCTGGCCGTGAGCAGAGGCAACATCGAGATTCTTCGGCTGCTTCTGGTGCAGCGCATTCGCCTTCGACCGCAGCGGTACTACGGCCTGCGCAATCCCTTGCACCACGCGGCGGTCTACAATAGAGTCGAGATGATATCGATTCTCCTCGCCGGGGGAGCGCGCCTGGATCTGCCGGATGTAAATTCGGACACACCGCTTCTCATCGCCTGCAAGAAGGGTCACGGGGAATTCGCCAATATCATGATTGATCGAGGCGCCAACGTTCGCGCGGTCAATCACTACAGCGACACGGCTCTCACGCTCGCGGCGGCCAATGGCGATCTCCAGTTAATCAAGCGATTGCTAGAATTGGGCGTTCGCCCTGGCGGGAGAGGGCGTCTCGGGCGAACGGCCCTCCATTTTGCCGTGGCAGCAAATCGCCTTGAGGCCGCTGCGTTTCTAGCGAAAAACGGTGTGGATACGGAGGCCCGGGACGATAAGGGCAAGACGGCCCTGCACCTCGCTGCCGAGGCGGGATCCGGACCCGTCTGCCAGAGCCTCCTGACAGCGGGGGCCGACGCAGACGCTGTCGACCTCCTTGGCTCTACGCCGCTTCTGGAAGCGATACGGGCGAAGAAAGTTGACGTGGCGCCAGTGTTGATCGGGGCGGGCGCCGACATTAACACGGCCGACCAGCGCGGAGACACCGCCCTCCTCCTCGCCGTGAAGTCCGGTGCCTATTCGCTTGTTCAGCAGTTACTCAGCCAGGGAGCGGACGCCACAGCGGCGGACGAAACGGGGATGGACCCGCTCCTCACCGCCATCGAGAGTGCGCCGATTAAACTTCTACGCGACTTGGTGAACGCCGTCGCGGCGCCGAACCAGCGGGAGGCGGCGATGTTGCGCGCCCCCCTCCATCTCGCCGCGGAATTCGGCCGCCTCAGCGCCGCAAAAGTCCTGATCGAGTCTGAAGCGGATCTCGACGCCGAAGATGTCTTCGGCGCCACGCCGTTGC
This sequence comes from uncultured Nitrospirales bacterium, assembly GCA_964401695.1. Lineage (GTDB taxonomy): Bacteria > Hydrogenedentota > Hydrogenedentia > Hydrogenedentales > JAPYPO01. The sequence continues at coordinate 9,674 of CAYNZS010000122.1, read as the reverse complement.
ATCGCGCCGCGGAAAACCCCACACCCTCCCTGGTGGTAGCCCTCCTCGAGGCGGGCGCGGACCCGAATGTCGCGCAGCGTGCCGGCTGGACTCCCTTGTTCGCTTCCGTTCTCAGTGGAAACAATCTAACGGCCATCGCGCTCATTGGGGGCGGGGCGGACGTAATGGCTACGGACAGCCAGGGCTGGACGCCGCTGCACCTCGCAGCGGACAAAGGGCATAGCCTCCTCGTGGACCTGCTTCTACGCCATGAAGCCGACCTCGACGCGTTGGACTTCACGGGAAGGACACCTCTTCACCTGGCCGCGAGACGGGGGCGAGTCGATGCAGTCAAGGCCCTTGTGGCCGCCGGGGCCGATCCATCGCGCAAGGACTTTGACGGCCACAGCCCCATGGACATGGCCGGGCGTCTGGTAGACGAGCAACTCCTCGCCATGCTTCGCGAAGGCATTCCCGCTGTAGTCGATGACGGCCTCGACGCGGTCGAAGCGTTGCTTCGAGACCTCATCGTAACGGGAGACGTCGAGGCGTTGCGATCTGCCGAAGTGGACTATCGCACCTTGAGCCAAGGGGACCGGGGCATTGTTCATATGGCCGTCGCGGCCGACCAGCCAGGTGTCGCGCGCCTGTTCGTCGGGGAACTCGGGCTCGATCCGAACGCGCTCGACGCCCGTGGAATGACACCGCTGCATATCGCCTGCGAAATCGGGGCCGTGGAAATCGGCGAATTCCTCATTGGCGCGGGCGCCGCGGTCAGCGATGCGCGGAACCTGGGAGGCTGGACCCCGCTCCACTTCGCCGCGAATAGTGGCCATCCCGGACTCACCCGTTCGCTTATTCGAGTGGGAGCGCCAATCGACGCTGCCGATGGACAGGGCTGGACGCCGATGCATCTCGCGGCGCGCGCCGGAGACATGAAAATGATGCGGGTTCTAGCGGAGAGTGGCGCGAGCCTGGAACTGACGGACTGGGAGGGCCTGACGCCCCTGGAAATTCTGCGCCGAGTCCACGGCCTCGAACTCGAAGTGGCCAGCGAGGCCACCTAATCCACGTGGGATTTTCTACGCCATTCAGCGAATATCCGAAGACTCGGCTTATATAGTTATTGCTTGTTTCCGGGTTAGTGTCTCAAAGGCTGAAAACAGCGAAGAGGAACAAGAAGAAATTCTGGCATTTGGGGGAGGCGCTGTCGATACGAGCGAACGCAGCATTTGGGCCACTGGAGTCTATGGCGCTTGCGGGCTGCGAAGGGAACCCATCAGCTTGAGGCATGCTGAACACCCTCCGGTTCTATCGCGGATATCGATAATCAACGACATCGTCATTAGCGCAGATCACACGATTTGAAAAGAGGGGCACAAAGTGGGCGAGCTAATTCTTACCTGTTCTTGCGGTCGTCAGAAGCGGATTTCAGTCTACGCGGTCGGCATAGTCGAGACTTGCGAGGGTTGTGGCCGCCGCGTCCAGTCCTCCGAGGAAAACACCTCTACGCCACCCGTCGAACAGCTAGTTACTCCCAGCCCGGTCTTGGCCCCCGAAGCAAGCCGCCCTCCGAAGACAGACCCGCCGAACGTCTGCCCACAATGCGGAAAGGCCTTCCGCGGAGACTGGGATCGCGTCGAGGTCGCGCATGGGATCGTCTGCCACCACTGTTCCGTGCTCGCTACCGAATCGATGCCCGACCTTCAACACGTGCATGAGCCAAGCGACTTGCCAATCGAGAAGGCCCCCAACCTCGAGTCGCCGCCTAAAATGATCTCGCTCGGGCCCTGAACCGTCGATCCAGAATCGGATTCATTCAAGCGCTGGGTCGTCGCGGCGGGTGTCTTCGTTGTGCTATTGACCATCGTTCTCGTTCTTACCGATTGACCACGCTGGTCCAGGAGCCGGTGGCGGCGCCGCCATCGAGGCAAAGAAGGTCCATGGTTACGTGAGCAACCTGTACGGAATCTGGCAACTGGCGGCCTTCTTCATAACCGCGTTCTTCGCCGTCTACCTCGTATTGCAGCGCGACCTCGGTTTGCCCCACGAGATCTTTTGGCGCAACGCCCTCTACATCGGCCACGGAATTTTAGCTGTCACCGCGATCTTAGCCGTTACCGCGGATTCTCCTTTGCCTTGTCTCCCTTGTTCCGCTTCGGGGGAGTTGTTATCGGGATCTTCATCCATGTCGCGGGAGGCCTCCTCACCATCGCGGCATTTCAGAAGTACTTCGACTTTGGCCTAAAGAATTTCTTCATGTTCTTCATCACTTTTCTTTTGCTCGAAGCCTTCGCGCAAGCGGTGACGACCGCCGTCTGGGCCGCGATTTACTCCGCGGTCCTGTGAAGACGCGCCGAAACCGACTTGAAGAACTCCAGGTTGAAATGGCGCGCCTCGCCTGCAACACTGACGCGGATGGCTCACCGGTTCTCGAGGCGGGCTAGACGAATCGTTTGCCGGAAGAAGGGTTGTATTCGATGGATACTCTGCAGGCAGATAACCTTTTTGAAGAGGCCGACAGGTTCTATCTCGAGGAGAACTACGCCGAATCGCTGGCGCGCCTCGATAAGCTGGACGCGTCGTTTCCTAAGCAAAAGAACATCATGTATCCCCGCGCGCAATGCCTGTTGAAACTGGATCGGTCGGATGAAGCGTTGCTCCTGTGCAATGAGATGCTCGATCTGTTTCAACTGACTAAGGCGCGGAATCTCAAGGCGCAAATCCTCGGCGAACTGGGGGGCGCAAAAAGAACGGACCCCGAAGACCCCCTCATCTTCGATGACCCCGGGACCGGGCCGGCCGACTTGGCAGAGGGTTCCGGCCGACCCGCGGAAGAGGCGAGCGATAACGCCTGGGGCAGAACCATCCTCGTAACGGCCATTGTGCTCGCCAGTTTGGCGGCGGGCTATTACTGGCTATTTACGGGCGGGGCTGGTTAGTTTCACTCCAGCGCAACTCAGACACAATGCGCCTCGAGCGCGGCGCGTATATCATCTGGAATAGGGATGGCCCTCTCTTCGTCGGCAAGCGTCCATGCGTGAGTCGAGGAGCCTTGAGCCAAGGCCTTGGATCCACCTTTGCGGCACACGACATATTCCGAGGCGAAACTCCGATTCCCGATCTTCTTGATGCGCATTCCAATGTCCACCTGAGCGGGATACCGAACCTGCCCGCGGTACGAACACTCTTGGGCGACGATGATAGGGGCTTGCCCGTCGCGTTGTCCCTCAGCAATGGCAGGTGTATTCGTAAAGAGCGCCATCCGGACAATCTCGAAATAGGCGAAATAGACCGCGTTGTTGACATGGCCGCGCGCGTCCACATCCGACGCCCGCACCGCGCACTCCTCCCACACGCTAAATTGAAATCTTTCGATCGAAGACGAGTCAGCCATAAGCTCCTTAAACCTTTGGTATTTTCACGAATCCGTACGCCAAGACCAGTAAGGACATCACGAAACCGAGCGTTGCGCAATAGGGGGCAAGCGGATGCACTTCTTCGTACAGCGCGGACCCAATCATGGGTCCGACGGCGAAGCCCAATCCAATGGCGGCCGTATTGTATCCCACGATTTTTCCGAAACCATGGCCTTGCGCCCGGATGGACAAGGCGGCCACGTTTCCGGGGTTGACCATGCCGAAACCGACCCCGAAGATTCCCATCCCAACGACGAGTAGGATGTAGGCGTCGGCTGTAAGCAGAACGACGGATCCGGCTAGCGCAATGGGTATCCCGACTCGCAGCAGCGTCCTCGGCGCCATGCGAAAGCGCATCGCGAAGACGACTTGCGATATCACCGACGCCGTCGCCAACGCCATCAGGCCTATCCCGACGTGGCGGGTGGTCTCCTCGGGGGTCAAGCTGAACTTATCTTGGAAATAGAAGCCGGAGGATTGCTGGAGGGTCGCGAGCGCGGTCATCGTCAACGTGGAGATGGCATAGAACGGCAACACATCCGTGAAGGCGAGCGGCTCGCCGGCTCCATCGCCCCCGATGGCTTGCTTGGGTGGCTCGACTACGTAGACCCAGAAGAAACATCCGGCGATTATGGATAGGCCCGCCACGGCGTAAAACGGCGCGGCCAATCCGAATCCGACGAAGGCCGCGGCCACAACGGGTCCGGCGGCGTGGCCCGAGCCCATGGCCACGCCGAACATGGCCATGCCACGGGCGCGGTCTTGCACGGTTGTCGTATCCGCGATGTAAGCCTGCGAAGCAGGGAAGATACCGGCGATGCACGTCGTGAACAGCGACCGGGTAAACAACATCAGCGGAAAAATCAGCGCAACCGGTATGGCGCCCGAGAGGGCGAATTGAACCACACCGGCGAAGAGCATGCTCAGCGCGAAGTATGAAGTCATCCCGAATAGTAAAACCGGACGCCGTCCCCACTGTTCGCTTTTGCCGCCCCAAAAACGGGCCATGAGCATAAACAACACGGACGAAACGCCAACTATCAACCCGGTTTGGATATCGCGCAACCCAAGTTCGCGCCCGAGAGGAGGCAGCAGCGCGAACACGAAGGAGTTGCCCACAGCAGCGATGAATATGCCGAAAAGAAGCGCCGCGAGAGCCTCGCGCGTCGAGGACGGTACACCGGCCGCTGCTGCTTGCTCCATGGATGCCTCTCTCGCCGAAACGTTGAGGGAACTCGCGTTGGAACGCGTTCCGCCTTCGTTTCCGGCGCACAGTGAAGTCCCGGCGAACGGTCCCCATGTTCCTCTCGCGACGGAAGGGCCCGCGACTGGATTGGTGGAAAGGTGGAAATGGTACTACATGGGGCCTGGATTCGGCCAATCTCGCGTGGGCGGGGTTTCGCCATGCGCCAGTCTGCTATCTGGGCTATGCACTGCCGGACGAGGGGACGCGCTGACTTTCATCGAGTACTACCGCATGAATCGCGGGCCGGAGATCTCGTGGCTTAAGGATATCCAGCTTGAATCAGCCACGATATACCGAATACGTGAGAATGCCGAGCACTTCTTCGTTCCTGACCCGTCCATTGCGTTATCCAAGGGGGCGGCTACCGGTGGACCACTCGAACGCGTGGCCCGCTGGCTCATAACCCACCGCGGAAGCCCACTCGTACGCTAAACCCAAGTCTCAGATCCCGGTAATGATCGAACGCCCTGGCTTGTTTAGCGATGGCGCGCATGTTCTCCTCACGGATGGCCACGTCGAATTTCTCGAATACCCTGGGCCGTATCCCATGTCAGAACGGTTCATAGAAGCCCTTCGATCGACGGATGCGATGAGCAATCCTTGATCATTCATGATGGCCGGCGGCTAAACGGGCGTGGCAAGCGGACGGCTTTCAAGAGAGAGCCCTGAGATTCTCAATTCCCATAGAGGACCGTGGGAACGAGAGAAGGGGAGGGCGGGCATCTTGCCCGCTAATAGGGAGACTGGCCGGTCGTTTGTCCGCATGTCTTCGCGCCGGGTAGAAACGATACCGGCCTCCGGTGTTATACTCCCGCCTGTGCTGGACGCATTCCGAACCGGGGCTGCGCGCTTCCGGGTCGTCTTCAAGGCGTTTGCGCCGCTTGCCGAAGCGAACGTTTGCTGTTTTTTCGCGTTTCATTTCACTCTGAATCAAAGATAGGGTCCACCCACGATCATGAGTTTCCCCATCGACACGAGTACCTATTCCCCACTCAGTTTCGACCTAACCGTGCCCTCCCTGTCGCCGGTCGAGCTGGAGCGGTTGGCCGCTAACGTTCAAACGGTGCGCGACACGATCATCTTCTTCACGGCGATCGCGGGTATCCGTGGGCTCGGCGGGCACACTGGGGGCGCGTACAGCATCGTGCCCGAAGTGTTGATCGCCGACGCGTTCATGCGGGGAAGCGATGATATATACCCCACGTTCTTTGACGAAGCGGGCCACCGTGTCGCGATTCAATACGCCATGTCCGCTTTCAACGGTAAGATGCCCATGGAGAACCTCCTCCACTACCGCGAAGCGGAGCGCCGCTTGTACGGACATCCGGAATTGGATCCCACCACCGGCGTGACCTTCGCGTCCGGGCGGCTCGGCCACATGTGGCCATTCGTCAATGGCGTCGCGCGAGCCAACCCCGGCAAGTCTGTCTTCCTTTTCGGATCCGACGGTTCGCAACAGGAGGGCAACGACGCGGAGGCCGCCCGGTTCGCGGTCGCGCAAAACCTCAACGTAAAGGTCGTCGTCGACGACAACAACGTAACGATTGCCGGCCACCCCAAGGACTATTTGCCGGGGTACATCGTCGGCAAGACGCTCGCGGGCCACGGCATGACGGTCGACGCCGGACAAGGCGAAGACCTGGAAGCCCTGTACGGACGAATGCAGTCGGCTCTGGCCCACGAAGGCCCCTGCGCGCTGATTAACGCGCGCCACATGGCGCCGGGCGTTCCTGGCATCGCGGGAAGCAACGCCGGGCACGACGTCATCAAGAAAGAGTTCGCAGTTCAATATCTGGAAGAGCGCGGCCTCGGTGAGGCGGTCGACTACCTGAATAACCTGAAACCGTCGAAGCCCACGGCCACCTTCCTCGGCTCGACTGAGGAGCAAGGAAGCAACCGGTCCGAGTTCGGAAAAGTTATCAACGGGATCCTCGACGGCATGGCTCCCGAAGAACGCGCGTCCAGTCTTTTCGTCATCGATTCCGACTTGGAAGGATCGACCGGCCTTAAGTCCATCCACGCCGAACATCCCGAAGTATTCACGCTCGGCGGCATCATGGAGCGCGGCAATTTTTCTGCCGCCGCCGGCTTCGGTTTCGAAGAAAGAAAGCAGGGGATATTCAGCACCTTCTCGGCCTTCCTCGAGATGATCATTTCCGAAGCGACTATGGCCCGGCTTAACGAGTCGAACCTCCTTTGCCACTTCTCGCACGCGGGTGTGGACGAAATCGCGGACAACACCTGCCACTACGGGATCAACGTGTTTCTCACGCACAACGGCCTGCCCGCCGACGACACGACGCGCCTCTATTTTCCCGCGGACGTGCTGCAACTGAAGGCGGCCGTCGAGAGGATTTTTCCGGACAAGGGCCTTCGCTACCTGTTCACGACGCGCTGCAAGGTTCCCTACATCTGCAAGGAAGACGGGAGCAAGTTCTACGACGGCGGCTATACTTTCGAGCCGGGAAAGGACGAGATTATCCGCGAAGGTTCCACCGGCTATGTCGTCTCCTACGGCGAATTGCTGTACCGTGCCCTCGACGCCGTAGACCGCGCGCGCGCGGACGGATTGGACGTGGGCCTGATCAACAAACCCACGCTCAACGTGGTCGACGAAGCGGCCATGTCGAAGGTAGGCGGCGCGCCCTTCGTTCTCGTCGTCGAAGGCCAAAACGAGAACACCGGGCTGGGCGTACGCTACGGCACCTGGCTTCTCGCTCGAGGCCACTCGCCGAAATACGCGTATATGGGCGTGAACAAACCGGGCGAAGGGGGCATCCACGAACACGTCCCGCATCAAGGGCTTTCTTCCGACCACATCTTGGCGAAGCTCAAGGAATTGGCAGACTAACCCGCATCGCCTCAGGCATTTCCGCTCGGGCAGAGAGTGGGCGGACGCAGCTACACGCATCGAGGAGGAATCTATGGCCCGACATAGCTCTCCCGACGATACCTTCGTAGAATACGTCTGCGATCAGATAGCGGCGCTTGACGGAATCAGCCATCGTTCCATGTTCGGCGGTTTTGGCCTGTATTGTGGATCGACCTTCTTCGGAATCGCCTACCGCGGCCGCCTCTACCTGAAAACGGACGAGGAATCGCGCACCAAGTATATCGAGTGGGAAATGGAGCCCTTTCAGGCCAATGCCAAGCAATCGCTGCGGTCCTACTACGAAGTGCCCGAAGATTGCCTTGATGACGCGGAACGCCTCGCCGAACTAGCCGACGAGGCGATTGGGATCGCGGCCAGATAATGGGGACGCTTTCCATTAATTTCCGTCTTTCCGGGCCTGTCCCATCAACCTCGGACGCCACGACTTGCGCGATACGTGTCATCCTCATAAGCTAGCAGAAACAAGTCGGCAGCTGAATGATTTGGTGAGGCATCCCAGGAATTCACGGCATTCAGACATCCGCGGTCCATCGCTAAGTTCTCACAGTGCAGGAAATCAATATGGACGGGAAGTGTCCCCTCCTATCCCTTTCTTGCGGATTACTCCATCGTCGTTGATATATAGGTAAGATGAGGCCCTGACGAACTGTAGGAACAGCCGTGACCGCGAATGATCCGACACTGTGGCAACAATGGCAGCAACGGCGCGATCCGGAAGCCTTTGCCAATATCGTTTCGCGGCATTCTGGCATGGTCTACGCCACGTGCACGCAAATCCTCGGAAACGCCGCGGATGCCGAAGATACAGCCCAGGACTGCTTCCTTGAACTGCTGAACGGGCGGATGACGGTCCGGGCCTCCCTTGCTCCGTGGTTGTATACCATGGCTGTCCGTCGCGTACTCAACCGATCAAAGTCCGAAAGAAGCCGCCGGCAACGCTATCGCCAGTACGTGGCGCCCTCAACGAGTCGACACAGGTTGCCTTCGCTGATCTGGTGGATATCGTCGACGTCGCGATTGCAGACCTCCCCGAGAAATTCCGCACGCCGGTCATCTGTCATTTCCTCAACGGACAGTCCTACGAAGAGATTGCCCATGGCTCCGGCACCGCGGAATCGACGGCCAGATATCGGGCAAACAAAGGCATCGAGCGCATCCGCGCCTTTCTGAAGCGTCGAGGAATTCCTATTGGCGCGGCCCCGCCAGCCTTAGTCGCCACGCTAGGCAAACTGGCGGTGGCCGGTACTTCGGCATCGATCGTGGCCAAGACCGCAGGCACGGGCGCGGCGGGTGCGACACTATTACGCGGCCAACGCCATTTTTCGGCCCGAAGCCGTTTGAGCGACATGTTGGTAGCGACACGGTGAAGCCAAGGTCCAAGGTATGAGCCTGGCTCCCGGCGCGCACGAATCAGGGCGATGAAACAGTCTTGCGTTGCGTCCTCTGCGTCCGCATCGTTGCCCAGAATACGCCTGCACGTAGCGAAGACCATGTCCACATGGCGCTTGGCGAGGTCCTTGAAGGCCTCCGCGTCACGCTGCGAAACCCATCTATCCAGTAGCTCCTGGTCATCCAAAATCATCGCTCGCCGCTCGCGCTTGGGGTCCGGTTTCCGTTCTCCACTTAAAGAACCCCGCGGAAAGCGCAATTGTTAAAGCGACCCTCCGCCGGTCCGGCAACCGGAAACAGAGGGTACCCCATGGGAGTCGCCAGCGCGGACATCTCCGGGTTAATCGGGGGTTAGTGGGGGCACTTCCCTTCTATTTCCGTCTTTCCGGGCCTGCCCCCTCGTATCAAGCGCAACGTGCTCGAAGAGTTTTGGGATGGGGAATTGCAGAAGGCCATGGGAGAAGATCCGGCTACTCCTTCTCTTTGAGCGTCCAAGTCTTCGTGTAGGCTATTCGCCCGAAGAAACCGCTCTTCGGCGCACGCGATATCGAGTTCACGCGGTAGCCACAGAAAAAGGTCAGCCACCATTTCTTCAGGGGACTATTCGTCCGCACCGAACCGGCCATTGGACTGGAATCGAATTCCGACACGCTGGAGTTGTTACCCATTCTTACCCATTTACTGCAATTCAAACTTAGCAGCCCGTGGTAAAAGGCTTCATTTGGATTGAGAAATGCCACTCGGTGTT
>CAYNZS010000121.1:0-12007 GCA_964401695.1 uncultured Nitrospirales bacterium | reverse complement strand
CTCAATAACGTGCCCGTGGTGGTCACGGGCGCCCATATGGGAAATGTCGGCTGAAGGATATAGAGTCTCAAGTCAGCCTCATCGAGGAGTTCGTGGGGCAGTTTGTCATCGGTGAGAACCCCCTGAACATCGAGTTACTGTGGGACAAGATGTATGGGATGCGGCACGATCTGCGCCATCCGAGTCTGTTCGCAACGCCGGTGATTAGCGCCATCGACATGGCCTTGTGGGACATCGCGGGCAAGGCGGCTAATCAACCGATCTACAATCTGCTCGGCGGGCAGTATCACGAAAAACTGCGGGCCTACGCCTACATGCCGAGCGCGGGCCTCATTGAGCACCCCGAAAGAGCGGGCGATGTTGCCGCGCAGTTGCTGGAAGAGGGCAACTCGGCCTGTAAGATCGATCCGTTCATGCCACTGCATCCGATACGCGACATTCCGCTGTGGGAAATCGAGAATGCCGCGAAGATCTTCGAGAGTATCAGGAACACCGTAGGGAACAAGTTGGAGGTCGGGATTGGAACACACGGCCAACTGACAACGTATAGCGCGATCCGAGTCGCCAATTTTCTCGAGCCATACCACCCGTTCTGGTTCGAAGAGCCTGTTATGCCGGAGAACGTCGATGAGATGGCGAGGGTCGCGGCGCACACGAGCATTCCCATCGCAACCGGAGAACGCCTGGTAACGAAATACGAATTCGCCAATGTCCTCGAGAAACAAGCCGCGCAGATCATCCAGTTGGATGTTGGCCAGTGTGGCGGAATTACCGAGTCGAAGAAGATCGCCAGTATTGCCGAAGCGCATTACGCGGTCATCGCGCCGCACATGTATTGCGGGCCCGTCGCCGCGGCCGCGGCCATTCAGATCGACACCTGCTCGCCCAACTTCATGATCCAGGAGGCGAACCAGGGACCGCTCCATAAGACAATCTTCAAGGAACCGCTCGTGTTCGAAAACGGCGTCATCATACCGCCGACGAGCCCTGGGCTCGGGATCGAATTCGACGAGGAGGTGTTGAAGGCGCACCTTGTGAGTCAGTAACCACCAGCAGAGCTGGTGGCCTGCGGAAGGCCCCTGAAAGGGGCCGGTCGATTCAATTGGAAGAGGCGGCGAGAGCGGCTATCGTCGGCACACGCATGGAAGGCCTCTCCAGCTATTAATGCTCGGAGGTCCATTCGGCCGAAATCTTCAACGCGGTTCTGTTCGCGACCACAACGGGTGGCGAATTCTCGACCGTATCGGCGCGCACCGACTGATTCTTCCGCAACCGCTGTTACGGAATGGATTTGCGGCCACTTTGACCATGTTTCCTTCCGAACGATATACTTCTGCCAGAGGGTGACGCGATGCCGTGTACCTGGTTCTGCTGTGGGAGTCCCTTCGCCCGCCATCTATGCAAGACCGTTTCCGACGAATCTAAGGCAGCGCTGTGACCCTCGCTAACAAAATAAGTATTTTTCGCGTACTCTTGACTCCAGTATTTGCCGTGGCGATCCTGCAGGACGCGCCCGGGCGGGACTGGCCGCGCTATACCGCGTTGGGGGCGTTTGTGGTGGCCGCGCTTTCGGATATGGTCGATGGATATGTGGCGCGGCGCTTTGACCAGCGGACGAAGCTCGGGCAAGTGCTCGACCCATTCGCGGACAAGTTGCTGATTAATGTGGCCTTCGTGTTTCTCGCGGCGAATGAGCACTTGCGGTACGCGGTGCCCATGTGGATTCCCGTGGTGGTGATGGCGCGAGACGCGTTGATTACGGGCAGCTCGTACCTTATAAGGCGCTACCGGGGTCAAGTCCGCGTACGGGCAAGGCTCTTGGGGAAAGTGAACACGCTCCTGCAAAACCTGACGGTCATAGCCGTTTTATTGCAGTTTTCTTTCGCTGCGCCTCTCATGATTGCCATGGCCATTTTTTGCGCGGTTTCGTATGTCGATTATCTTTGGAGTTCCATGGACCAAATCGTTCCCAAGGAGGCCGCGTGATGGGCGGCGCCAAGAAGCTGCCCCTCGTGGCGATATGCGGTCGGCCCAACGTGGGCAAGTCGACGCTGTACAACCGGCTGACCGGGAAGTACCAAGCGATTGTCCATGGCGAACACGGGATCACGCGTGACCGGCATTACGGTACGGCCGACTGGGAGGGGCGTACGTTCGCGCTGGTGGACACGGGCGGGATCGTGGACGCCCCGATCGACGCGGTGACCCGCAAGATGCAAGAGCAGGTGCGGGTCGCGCTGCAAGACGCCAAGGTGATTCTGTTCGTCTTGGATGGGCAGGAGGAAATCACCCGGACGGACGAGGAAATTCGGGACGAGTTGTTCAAGTACGGCAAGCCCGTCGTTCTCGCCATCAACAAACTGGACAACCTGAAGCTCGAGCAGAATTCGTATGACTTCTATGCGCTCGGAATGGGCGAGCCTTTTCCCATTTCTTCAGGGCACGGGCACGGGATCGCCGAACTCGCGGAGGAAGTGATCCGCCATCTGCCTTCGCAAGAGGCGTTGGACGAGGAAGCCGCGGCGAAAGCCGAAGAAAAACCGGTGACGAAGGTCGCGGTGGTTGGCAAGCCGAATGTGGGGAAGTCGTCGTTTATCAACGCTATCCTGAATGAACAGCGGACGATCGTGGACGATGTTCCCGGAACCACGCGGGATTCGATCGATATCGAGTTCCATTGGAAGGGGAAGGATTACCTGCTGATCGACACGGCGGGGATGCGGCGCAAGGCCGGGATAAAGAAAGAGGTCGAGCGTTTCAGCGTGAGCCGGACGTTGCGCGCGGTGCGTCGCGCCGATGTCTGCCTTGTCATGGTGGATGCGACGGACGGCATCTCGGAGCAAGACAAGCGGATCATCGGATATATGCGCGAGCAGGGCGCTACGATGCTGATGGTCTGGACAAAGTGGGACCTCATTGAAGACAAGGAAGCCAAGTTTAAGAGATTGAAAGATGAACTGGATTTGAAGGTCCGCTATCTCAGCTATGTACCTTTCATGACCGTGTCGAATGTGTCGCGCCAGCGTTTGTACAAGGTTTTCGAGTACATCGACCGCGCGGCGGAGCAAGCGGAGAAGCGCATATCCACCGGCGAGTTGAACCGGTTCATTGAAGGGCTAAAGGGCAAACACAAGCCTTCGCAGCGCGGCGGCAAGCTGGCGAAGATCTTGTACGCTACGCAGGCAGGCGTGAAGCCGACGACTTTCGTGCTCTTTGTGAATCAGAAACGCCTGTTTCATTTCAGTTACCTGCGCTATATCGAGAATCAACTCCGCGAGGCCTTCGGCTTCGAGGGGGTGCCCATCCATATCGAGTTGCGCGAGGATAAGTCGAGAAAATGAACGGGATGGCCCTCGCCGTTGCAGCCGTTCTCGCGTCCTACGTGTTGGGTTCGCTTCCGACGGGGCTGTGGCTTGGACTGCGCGTTCGCGGTGTCGACATCCGGGAGCACGGCTCGAAAAATATCGGTGCGACAAATACGATGCGGGTGCTTGGGAAGGGCTTGGGTGCGGTGGCCCTCCTGGGGGATGTGGCGAAGGGCGCGGTGACCGTATTGCTCGTCGCCCGTATCGCTTCCTGGGAATTCGCGCCGCTCGTCTGCGGCCTGGCTGCTATCGTCGGCCACTCCTGGTCTCTCTTCCTGCGCTTCCACGGAGGCAAGGGCGTCGCGACGAGCGCGGGCGTTTTTCTGGGCCTGTGTCCCGCCGCGATGGGCATTGCCGCACTTGTCTTCGCCGTGACCGTCGCCGCTACACGCACGGTGAGCGCAGGCTCAATCCTGGGCGCGGTAGCGTTCGTGGCCGCCGCCTGCATCCTTCCGTACCCGATGCCGCTGCGCGCTATCGCGATGGCTGTAGCCGCGCTGGTTATCGTGAAGCACCGGGGCAACATCCAGCGCATTGTGTCGGGAGAGGAGAGTCGGCTGTGACGCGGGCTTAGCCCGGTTATCTCACCGAGTCAGGTAGGCAGTTATTGCGAGAACGGAACCGCTTCGCGGTAAATTGGGAGAAGGAAGTCCGAAACCAGAGAAACTACAAGAAGGGGGATCGAGGGGGATGCTACAGGAGCGCTTTGGCTTTCTCCTCGATTACTTCCTAAACAGCGCCCCACCCCCCGTACCGAGGGTAAATTGTGTGAGAAACGCGCCTCAGGTTAAGGGGATTATCTGAATGTGAGACCGCCGCCTCGGCGGTCCCACATTCGTGCTTTTGAACAACAAGAAGTTATGAGATCATGATATTTCTTAGGAGAGAGGATAAACTCATATGCCTTACAAATCTTTAGCCGCATTTGCGTTGTTGTCCGTGCTGATTATTGGCGCGGGAGCCCTTTACGATTCGGATAAATTCGAGCTCGCCGCATTTCTGATCGACGCCTCTGTCTTCTTTGCGATGCTGGCCCTCTTCTTCACCGTATTGCTGAAACGGATGGGATTGCCGGTTCAGATCTTGGTGGCGATGATCATGGGGATTGGCGCAGGGTGGCTGTTGACGGCCGTTGGGAAACAGGCGCTGGTTACGGACTATATCGCTATCTTTGGCGGGTTGTTTGTTCTGCTCCTGAAGATGGTCGTTGTACCGCTGGTATTCGTATCGGTGTTGCTTGGCGTAGCCGGTCTGGGCGACATTCGCAAGGTGGGTACGTTGGGCGGAAAGACCATTGCTTATTACTTTGGTACGACTGGAATCGCCGTGGTTATCGGCCTGCTCTGTGTCAATATTATTTCGCCGGGCAAAGGGCAGGACGAGATGCGGGAGAGATGGGAGGAAGAACAAGCTGCCCTTGAACTGGAGGCCGTGGAGGAGCAAGCCGGTGCGCTGCCCCTATCTACGGGCATGAAAATCCAACAGGATGTGCTGCCAAGCTTCTTTCAGAGCCCGGTGCCCACCGGTGCAAGCGGTGTGCCCCCGTCCATTCTGGCCGTCATCATGTTCGCGCTCCTGCTCGGAGCCGCGCTGACGGCGAATCGTGAGAAATCCGAAACAACCGTTAAGATGTTTCAAGGCATCGATACCGCTTTGGTGACGCTGGTGCTGTGGATCATGAAACTTGCGCCGATCGGTGTCTTTGCGCTTATGGCCAAAGCGATCGCCACGCTTGGAATTGACTACTTGGAGCAACTGGCCGTCTATGTACTGACAGTTCTGCTAGGATTGATATTTCATTTCGCGGTACTCGTCTTCTTGATTGCACGCTTCGCTGGGGGCGTTTCACCCATGCGTTTTCTGAAGGGGATGGCACCAGCGTTCGAGTTGGCTTTCAGCACCTCGTCCAGTTCGGCGACTTTGCCCGTCACAATTCAGAGTGTAACCAGGCGGGTCGGTGTGAACAAGGGCGTGGCCCGGTTTGTGCTCCCCATTGGCGCGACGATCAATATGGACGGCACGGCGTTGTATACGACGGTGGCTAGTATCTTTGTCGCGCAAGTTTACGGACTGGATCTTGGTTTTCAGGAACAAGTCATGGTCTTCCTGACGGCGACCATCGTGTCGGTGGGCACGGCGGGTATTCCGGGCGCGAGCCTGGCGCTGATGACGGTGATATTCACAGCGGTGGGAATTCCCGTGGAAGGGATAGGGCTTGTGGCGGGGGTAGACCGAATTCTCGACATGTGCCGGACGACGGTGAATATCACGGGCGATAGCGTGGGCGCGGCGGTCATCGCGAAGAGCGAGGGGGAGGTGTTGGAGGAAGTGGCAACATGAAGAATTCTCAGGGCAAATGGAGATAACCAAGCCCCTCCCTAAACTATGGAGGGGGGTACGTATGGGTGAAATTGGAACCGTGATCGGCTCCTTGCGCGTTGTATATACTACTGAATTCGGGCCGAGAGGGGTGGAGGATTACTTGAAATGAGTTCCATTCTGGTTGCCGCGTTGTCGTTTGTCGGGTTCATCGTCGCGTACAACACCTACGGCCGCTTTCTAGCGCGAAAGGTTTTCGGCATTGACCCGAACGCAGTCCCGCCGTCGGAAGAGTTGAGGGATGGCGTCGACTACGTGCCTACGAGGAAGAGCATCGTCTTTGGACATCATTTCACGTCCATCGCGGGGACGGGGCCTATCGTCGGGCCCGCCATCGCGGTGTTTTGGGGGTGGCTTCCGGCGCTGCTGTGGGTGTTGGTCGGTTCGATTTTCGTTGGGGCGGTGCATGACTTCGGGGCGCTGGTCATTTCGATGCGTTCACGGGGGCAAACGATTGGGGACGTAGCGGGCCGGATGATTTCGACCCGCGCGCGGATCCTCTTCTTGGTAATCCTCTTTCTCGCGATCTCGATTGTCCTGGGCGTCTTTGGCCTCGTGATAGCGACGATCTTCGACAAATACCCGGAAACCGTCCTGTCGGTTTGGGTATCTTTGCCCTTGGCCGTGGGGATTGGGTATTGGATTCACAAGAAAGGCGGCGGTCTTCTCGCGCCTTCGATTCTCGCGCTTGTAGCGCTGTACGCGACCGTCTACATTGGCGTGTATCACATGAAGATTTCGCTGCCTCCTCCGGATGCGACGGTTGGCTTTACCGAAGCGATGCGGTCACCCGTAGTCATCTGGACGTTCATACTCTTCGCGTACTGTTTTGTGGCGAGCGTCCTGCCCGTGTGGGTGCTGCTCCAGCCGCGGGACTATATCAACTCCCACCAATTGGTAGTCGCGCTCGCCCTGCTATGCCTGGGATTGCTCTTCGCGCATCCCGAGTTCGCGGCCCCGGCATACAATTCGAATCCGCCTGGCGATGCGTTTCCGATTTTTCCGTTCCTGTTTATCACCATCGCCTGCGGCGCGGTATCGGGCTTTCATTGTGTCGTGTCTTCCGGCACGACCTCGAAGCAAGTCAAGAATGAGACCGATGCGCAGTACGTGGGGTACGGGGCGATGCTGTTGGAGGGGGCCCTCGCGGTTCTGGTCATTGTCGCGTGCTGCGCCGGCATCGGCATGGGAGTCACGACGGCCGAGGGCGTTACCCTGCAAGGCCCCCCGGCATGGCAACACTTTTACGGAGATTCGTGGGCGGACATGAATCTAGGTAAGAAGGTAGGAGCATTCATCGAAGGCGGAGCGAACATGATGGCCGCGCTTGGCATGGATCTGCACCTTGCCATAGGAATCGTAGCCGTTATGGTCGCGTGCTTCGCCGCCACAACTCTGGATACGGCGACCCGGTTGCAGCGTTATGTCGTGCAAGAGCTGGGCGCCGCCGTGGGGATTAAGGGATTGCAGAATAAGTACGTGGCCACCTCGTTGGCGGTCGCGGTGGGGTTGGGCGTGGCGATGCTGCCTGGACCGGGCGGGCCTGGAACCGGGGGCATGATTCTGTGGCCGCTCTTCGGCGCGGTGAATCAGCTTCTCGCGGGCCTCGCGTTCCTCGTTATCGCCTTCTACCTGATTCGCCACAACAAGCCAATTTGGTTTCTCGTCGTTCCGCTTGGGCTGATGGTGGTCTTGCCCATGTTGGCCATGTGGATACTGATCTTCGGCTGGATCGGAGATGGGAAGTGGCTGCTCGTCGGAGTCGGAATTGCCATCGAGGTCCTTCAGATTTGGATGCTCGTCGAGGGTGCCCTGATGTGGAACAAGGCGAAAGGCGTATCGCCGCAGCCCCTTCCCCCCTTGCCATCGGCGGCGGATCAGGCCGTTTTGGATTAGCCGCATCGGCCTGCCGACGCGAAAAAACTGAGGTTCCTGTCTACTCTTGACCACACGTCCATCGTTGTCTACACTAACGCGCCTTCGCACTCCACAAAGTAGGCAATCCCCATTCGGACAAATAGAGGGAAACTGGAGTATCTTTCCGTGAATACTCGATTTTCAAACACCATTCTAGGTTTCGTCGCGATGTTGCTGGCCCCTGGCTGCGCGACGACCACGGCCCCAAGCGATCAGACGCTAGACGCGACGCCGACGGCGCACGTCGATGACAGCGTCCTGAATCTCGTCCGGCCCCGCCCAACGGCGGAATTGCTCGCGGACGCCCGCGGCGCCTTCGAAGGGGCCAACGCCGCTCACGAAAAGGGGGACCTCGAGGCCTCTCTACGCCAATACAACCACATGCTCGACCTGCTCATCGAGGCCGAACTGCCGCCTTCGGTTTTCTACAATCTCGGCGAGGAATTCCAGCGTATCCTCGCGGCTACTTCCGACGGCACGACGGCCGTCGCCCGCGCCATGCCGCGAGACTTCGACATCGAGGCGCGCGAATTCAGACCCATGTCGGATTTGGATATCCCAGATCCGATCAACGAGCGAATCGTGGCCGAAATCGAAGCGATTCAACGCACCTACCCAAAGAATTTTCAGGAAGGGCTCGACCGCAGCTACAAGTACTTGCCCTATATTCAAGCCGAATTCGACGAGATCGGCCTTCCGCGAGATCTCGCTTGGCTCGCCATGGTCGAGAGCCAGTTTACGCCCAAAATCAATTCCCGCGTCGGGGCCGGCGGCATGTGGCAATTTATGCGGCCCACGGGCCAGCGCTATGGTTTGACCGTCACCAATGAAATCGATGATCGATACGATTGGAAGAAAGAAACAAAGGCGGCGGCGCAATACTTGAAGTTTCTCTACGAAATGTTTGACGAGAACTGGCCCCTGGCCGTGTCAGCCTACAACATGGGCGAGAATGGCGTCGAGCGGGCCATCGCCGCGAGCGGCGGCGAAACGGACTTGTGGAGGCTCCTCGAAACGCCGGGCGGCGCGCGGCGCATTCCGCGTGAGACGAAAAAGTTCTACGCCAAGCTTGTCGCGAGCATTATCGTGGCGAAGAATCCCGAACACTATGGATTCGAGCAGCGGCCGCAAGCTCCGGAAAGCACCGTGACGCTCAACGTCAAAGGCCCATACTCTCTTCGCGAATTGGAGGCCGAAGCGGGGCTGCTACGAAATACGCTCGCCGCGCTTAATCCCCAATACGTCCGCGGCAACACGCCCCGAAGTGGGGGAAACGTCTTGTATGTTCCCACCCCATCCCGGAGCAAAATGGCGTCGGCCCTGCGCAAAGTGAAGCCGCTTCGCGAGCGCAGCCACGTAGTCGTAAGCGGTCAGACCCCGTCGCAGATCGCCAAACTCCATGGCATCTCGACTCGCGCCCTCATGGAGGCGAACAACATTCGTTCGGCACGCCACTTGCAGATTGGACAGCGGTTGGTTCTACCCGGCGTGGACCAGCCCTCGGGCGACCGGACCCGGACCCAACGCGCCGCTTCGTCTCAAGGCCGCCGTGGGACGCATACCGTTCGAAGCGGCGATAGCCTCTCGCGGATCGCGTCGCGCAACGGCGTAACCGTCTCGAATCTTCAGCAGTGGAACGATCTCGGGCGACGCGACGGCATTCATGTGGGCGATACGCTGTACGTGGCCCCGGCACGCACCGTCGTGGCGACCGCCCGCCCCTCCGGCAAAGCGGCGATTCACTGTGTCCAAGAAGGTGAGTTTCCGGGGATGATCGCGTCGCGGTACCGAGTAAAACTTGCCGACTTTCTCGCGTGGAATGGCCTGAGCAACTCCTCCACCATTCATGTGGGCGATGAACTCAAAGTATACGGAGGCGGCGCGGCGGTTGCCTCAGCGGAACACTCTTCGTCCGCCGGGGGAGACAAGACGCCGTCGGGCGAGCGCGTGGAGCATGTCGTCGTCAGTGGCGAGAACCCGAGCAGCATCGCCAAACGCTATGGCGTCAAAGTAGAAGAACTCTTCGGCTGGAATGGTTGGACGCAGCCGCCTGTTCTCCATATCGGGGACAAGCTCACCATATACACGGACTGACACGCATCGTTCAACAGATTTTATAGCGAGACGGTGAGATATTCGGTCTAGAATTCCGTACGGCCTTCAGGCAGCGGGCCTTCGGTTGTCCACAGAGAGGCCCGGTTATCGCCTTGGGCGTCCTCTCTGAAATGAGCGCCGGAGGATTGGCGGTTTCGTTTGGCCGCGTTCGTCACGATCCAGGCCGCCTGTGCCATGTTCCGCAGTCCCACCAAGTCGTCGGTGAGCCGACTCGTCTGGTAGAAGTCGTCGATGACTTCCCACAGATGGTTCAGGTCGTGCAGCGCCCGCGCGAGATGGTGGGTGTTTCGCGACAAACCGACATAGAGCCACATCGTGTTCTGAATGGCTAGGCGGTCGTTGTTGATGAGCACAGGGTCGGGGCCGGCATCGTTTCCTGCATTCTCCCAAGACGGCGTTTCGGTTTCGGACGCCATCCCCAAGTCTTTACGAGAGGCGATGTCTCGGCCGGCCCTGTCGCCCCAGACGAGTCCCTCAAGCAGGGAGGTGCTGGCGAGACGGTTGGCCCCGTGCAGTCCAGTGCAACTGACTTCGCCGATGGCATAGAGCCCGTCAATGGTACTGCGGCCAGAGGCATCCACGAGAACGCCTCCGCAAAAATAGTGGGCCGCGGGAACGACGGGTATGGGCTCGGCGGCGATATCGATGCCCGCCCTTTCACAAGAGGTCGAAACGGTGGGGAAACGCTCGCGAATGCGGTCTTTGTCCATGTGACTGGCGAGGTCGAGCAGCACATGTGGATATCCGTGGGTGACCAGCTCCTGGTGAATTGCCCTGGCGATAACATCACGCGGGGCCAGGTCGCCCCATTGCGGCGAATAGTCGGCCATGAAATGACGTCCGTCGGGCGTATGGAGCTGGGCACCTTCCCCGCGAAGGGCCTCGGAAATGAGAAAGTTGTCGCCGCCCACGGCGAGTGTCGTCGGGTGAAACTGAATGTACTCCGCATTGATCACCCGTGCGCCCGCACGGTAGGCCATCGCCAGGCCGTCCCCGCGAGCGCCTTCGGGATTGCTCGTGTGCCGGTATATGTGCCCAAGACCGCCCGAGGCCAGCACGGTGGCCCGGGCCAGAATGCGCAGCACTTGGCCATCCTCGCGTTCGAGCGCGTAGGCCCCGCAACAGCGGCTTGGGCCATAGCGCGCCAGGGGATTGTAGGAATGGTGCGAGGATGTGATGAGGTCCACGGCCGTGAGCCCGGTGCGTAGCGTGACATTGGGCAACTGTTTCAGCCGCTCGGCCATAGCCTGCATAATGGCCCGCCCGGTCGCATCGCCAACGTGCAAGATCCGATCGGCCGAATGCCGGCCCTCACGGGTGTACGAGAGCTTTCCGTCCGCGCCCACGTCGAACTCGACACCCAAATCCTTTATCAACAGGCGGTCGACCAGATCCGGGCCTTCTTCAGCCAGAAGACGGGCCGCTTCGGGACACGTCAGGCCTGCCCCCGCCGCCTCGATGTCCTGCGCGAGCAGTTCGGGCGAATCCTCCTCCCCCCGCGCCACGATGCCCCCCTGCGCGTAGCGCGAGCTTGACTCCTGAACCTCCGGCGTACGCGTGACGACAAGAATCTCCCGCTCCCGGTCCTTGGCGAGGCGCAAGGCGGCCGCGGCGCCCGCAATACCGCAGCCGATGATGAGTACGTCTGTTTCGATGGGCATGGCTTCTTTCTGTGCCTCGCAATTGGTCCGGTAATCTCGCCGGGTTAATGGAACGTGAGGTAGTCATGGGGCTTCACTTGGATTGAATCAATGATGAAGTCCGCTCGCGCGGGGCAGCCCAACCAGTTTAGCGGATGGCGATACTCGGGTTCGAATTGGACGCGACCGCGGCATTCTCAACTCATCACTAAGCCATCGGCTTTGCCGTTCCGGCGTCCTAGTCCGGATATCTCACCGCTTTTCTACTGCGACGGCGGATAAGGCCACTCTGACGAGACGTTTCTCGCCTTTCGCCTTTGCGGGCTGCGTGGCTCTGATCTTCTCCTCCGGGTGCGCCACGCCCGATGGGCTGGCCCTTTTGAACCCCGTTGCCCCCCTCTGCTCGCGGTGCCAGTGGAAGCTCCGCAGTACGAAACCCCGCCAGTTCTGGCCGCCTCGACTCTTTTCGCGCCCGAGGATATTTCGGGCGAGCACCATATCGTGGCGGAGGAAGTCCTCAACGACGGCTACAGTAACCACTAGAGCGTTTTAATTTATCATGCCTACGGTGGTATAGTGTGGGCATGAAGC
>CAYNZS010000120.1:0-12194 GCA_964401695.1 uncultured Nitrospirales bacterium | reverse complement strand
GCGGGGTCACCCAAGCCGAGCCTGTTCGTGCCACGCATTGTGGGCCTTAGGAGCTCAGCATGACGGATAACATGGAAACAGCATGAATCAATACACTTTTCTGTGTGAAGGCCCACTTTTTCCGCTCCTCTGTCCGAAGCGGGACTGAGAGAACTGCACCCCTACGGGCTGAAGAACAGATAGAGGATCAGTTCGATTTCGATGAGCAGATGGCCTAGGAAGGGCAACAGGCTGTTTCGCCGGCACATGGTCCAGGCGGTTAGGATGATGGATAATCCAACCATGCCAAGACATTCGAGAAGGGGCTTTTGCTGGATGACGTGATAGAGGCCTTCGAGGGCGGGGATGATCGAGAGGGCGAGTCCCACACCGTAGCGTTCGAGTCGGGCGAAGGCGTGCGGGAGCAGGTAGCGGTGTAAGAATTCCCAGCCGATAAACCAGGAAGCCGTCCACATGAGTGTGCGAAAGGCATGGCTCACGCGGGAATCGATTGGCTGCCCTCCCCAGCCCCGGTAGTACTCGGTGAGGCTGGGAAAGTACGGTAGGATGAGCATGACGGCCGCGCCGAACCCGGCGACCGCCGCCAACAGGCACCAGTCGGCCTTCTTCCAGCGCGCGAAGGTGAAGTACTGAAAGTCCATCCCGCGCAGGGCGAAGATGAACGGGATTGCGAACCAAAGGGTGAATTTGGAGAGGTCCGCGCCGCTCGAGTGAGGCCATGCAAACCTCCCCCACTCTATGACTAACTCGGCGCGCTGCGAAACAAGGGTGTCCAACAGAAGCGCGGCGATCACGTAAGCGACGGCCGCGGCCGCGATCAGGGCGTCCCAACTTACGGGCCTGGCGGGCTTACGACGGTTCCCTCCCACTTCTGTCATAGGACGTATCCAGATTCACCGCGCCAGGTTTTAGCCTACATTTCACCCTTGCCATCAATGACAAGCCTAACCGGAATGGTAAACGTCTTGTCGCCAACTTTCCCGCACAGATTCATCGTCAAGAAGAACCACTCCTTCTTCTCGTCTTCCTCGATACGGGGAAGATCGCCTTTCAGGCTCTCCAATGGTTGAAGATTGAGGATAGGTGGATGCCCTTCCGCGGTGTCCGCCAGACTCTCCTCCCACATTTCTTCGTGAATCCCGAAGATAGCGAGTTCATCGTCGTCCTTATCCTTGGGCATGAAGAGCATGAAACCTGACTTAGCTGGAGAGGTTCCCAAATGGTCGCCATTTTCAGGTTGAAATGAGCCGCGGATAACGTATTGGCCGGGATCGATAGGGTCGTCTCGGAAATCGAAACACGTCTCCGGCTCGTCGATCTTGACGTACCCCAGCACCGGGAAAGCCTCCCCCATGATCTCGAGAGCGGTCTTCGCGTCGTCCGGTTCTTTCTGAAAGGGTATCGCCTTGGCGAACCAGAATTGGTAGCAAACCCCTTCGTCATCGCTGATGACATACACCTTCGGGTCGAGGAGATGCTTGACATGCGCCGGCACTTCGGGCGGCACGGCCTGTTCCCTTACTTCGACCTCGAAAACGGATTCCTCGGAGGTTGCTGAAATGCACAGACAAAACATGAGCGCGGCGGCGATCATCAGAACTTGCGTATTCGGCATGGGGCGTTCAACTCCTGTGTACATGTTGTCGCGCATAGCCTTGGCGGGCAACACCACTATTCAAAATAGAATCGGAAACCCGCCAAGGTTTCCGATTCTGTATATCGGCTCTATTTGACTTCCCAGTTCCGCACCGCCGGGTGATCATCGACACAACTTGGCCCGGCATTCTTGGCGCCTGATTAGACGATGGAGGCGCCAACTTATTCTACATAACACTCCCGCGATGGCACACATTCCTCATGATCGGCGAGACCGCCGTCGGGCCCCACGGATTCGGATATGTGCTCACACCAGAATATGCCGCTATGGGCAGGATCGTCGGGAGACATGTCCGGAGAATGGTACATCTCTTTCGAGCGCAGGTGCTGACACATGGCGCACTGCACAGGTTCGGAAGGCCTTTCCATGCCTTTGTCCTCCTTTATCTAGGCGTTTGCGGCCAGAATAGCCCGCTTCACCGCCACTTTCACCTGTTGTACTTTGTATCCGTTCTTACTCAGGGGAGTTGCGCCCCGAGCGGCCGCTTGTCCTGCCGTGACCGCTGAAGCTTCGCTTACGCCTTTGCCGTTGAGCGCGGCGGAAGCCGCCGAGGAGTACCACGGGACGGGAGCCACATGGCCGAGGACGACGCAGGCATCGGAGACACTGCTGCCCGCCTTGTAGGCTACCGATGCGACAACCATAGGCCAATCAAGTCCTCGCCGCGGACGGATTTCGCACGTGGCGTTCTTCAGCCCGTTCATGGGGATGGCGATGGCCGTCAGGATTTCGTTGGGCTTCATGTTGAATTCGCGCTGCCCGTCGCTGGATGGGGTGGAGTGGAGGTCGACTACCTTGATCCTGCGCTCCCCTCCAGTGCCCACAAGCGACACGTACGCTCCAAGCGCGATAAGTGCGGGCGCCAAGCTTGACGGATTCACGAAGTACGCCGGCCCCGAGTTTCCGAAGATGGCGTGGTAGCGATTGTCTCCGCCTGGGATCAACGACTGACCGTCGTGCGATCCCAGCAAGCCGAAACCCTGGCGGAAATACCAACAGCGGGGCCGTTGGAGCAGATCGCCTCCCACCGTGCCGGCGTTGGCGATCTGTGCGCTGCCAATTCCCTGGATAGCGGTGGCGAGTGCGGGGAAATGCTGTTGCACATCGCTGTTGGCGGCAACGGCGCTCAGGGGCGTGGCGGCGTTGATAGTCAACATGCCATTGCCGGAGGAGATGCCTTTTAAGGCCTTGATATTCTTGAGGCTGACCACGCGCCCAGGCGACGTAATCCCCTGTTTCATCGAGGTGATCAGGTCCGTTCCTCCGGCGAGCACCTCGGTTCGGCCCCAGGATTCGGACAGCAGAGCCACCGCCTCCTCGACGGTCGTTGGGTTTGAATATTCGAAGTCTTTCATTAGATCAATCCTCCCTCGTTGAGGGCCTGAAGAACGCGGTCGGGTGTCAAGGGAAGTTCAGGAACGCGGATCCCGATGGCGTTCGCGACCGCGTTGCCGATGGCCGCGCCCGCCGATATCGCTGGCGGCTCACCGATGCCGATGACGCCGCGGCTCTGGTATTTCTCGCCTGTCATGAACTTGATTTGGAAGTTTCCGATATCGCCGAGCGTGGCGAGCCGGTAGAACTCCATATCGGGATTCAGCATCTTTCCGGTCGCGTTATCGTAGATGCACTCTTCATAGAGCCCCCATGTGAGGCCCATGATCATTGCGCCGTACATCTGACTCTCGGCCAACTGCTCGTTGATGATCAAACCAATGTCTTGCACACCAACGAAATTCTCCATCGTGACGATACCGGTTTCGATATCTACCGAAACTTCGGCCATCTGAACGCCGCCAACGCCGGCCGAATTTAATTGCGCGCCATCGTCGGGTGGATTGCTTCCCTGCCGGGTGATGGCCATTTGCCCGAGCGACTTGCAGGCATCGCGCCACGACACGCCGTTGGAGGGATTCCCCACTTCCTGGATTCGGCCTTCCCAGGCTTCCAGCTTGTCAGCGGCGACATTCAACCCAGGCGCAATCTTGGCTGTAATGGCGTTGAGGGCCTTTGTTGCCGCGTCGCGCGTCGAGGTGCTCACGCCGCCGATGGTCGTACTGCCGCCAGACGCTGAGGAATTAGGATAACTGTTGCGCCCCAGTTCCACATGGACCGCTTCGACGGGAATACCCAATGTCTCGGCCGCGACCATGGCAATACAAGTGCGCGTGCCCACGCCAAGGTCTTGGGAGCCAATCCTGACGCCTACAGTACCGTCGGGATTCACCGCGATATCGCAGGTAGAGGAATGGCCGCCGCCGGCCCACATGTGGCACGACATTCCGATGCCGCGCTTGATGTTGCCGGGTGTTTTATCGCCGCGCGGGTGGGCCTTCGACTTGTAACCGATCATCTCCGCGGCTACGTCGAACTCCTCGGCCCAGTATTCTTGCCGGTCGGCTTCGCCAAGACCCAGATTCTTCTTAAAAAATTCGAGAGGGTCCATCCCGATGGCGGCGGCGGCGTCTTCCATGGCCGACATGGTGAGGTAACAGGCTTGCGGGTGGTTGGGCGCGCGCCAGGCTTGGACGCTGCCCCGATTCGTCGCTACGCCCTGACTCTTCGTATATGTGCTAGGGATTCCCGTGAAGGAATACGGCAGCGCGGGCTGATTGAAACGGCCCTGTCCGTTGGTGCCCCACACATCCGAATGCCAGCCGGTAATCGAGCCGTCCTTCTTCAATCCAATTTTGACGTTGCCGAAGTTGGAGGGACGGTGACCGGCAGACTTCAACTCTTGGTCGCGTTCAAGCATTATCTTCACGGGCTTTCCCGTGGCTTTCGAAATTTCAACGCCGACTTTGCCCCAACGGCCCGACGAAAACTTGGAGCCGAATCCACCGCCTATGTGCTGACAATCCACGTGGATTTGCTCGTTGGGCAGTCCAGCGACTACACGCACGCCAGGGGCGTATCCGCTCACGTTCTGCGTGGATGGCCATATATGCAGGTCGCCATCGCGAAACTCGCACACTTGGCCGTGAGATTCCAGGCAGCAGTGGGTGATTGTGGGCAAACCGTAGTAACCTTCGCTTACTACTTCCGCGCCATCCATCGCCGTTCCGGCATCGCCATCTTCGGAGGAACGGCCGGAAACAAGGCTTCCGTCGCGATCCTCGGCGACCACCTCCAAAACCTCGTAATCGACCTTGATCGCTGCGGCGGCGTCGCTCGCGAGCTCTTCCGTGGCGGCCGCCACCGTCGCGACAATCGCGCCGTCATAGGTGCATTCGGGGAGCGCGCCCTGACGCGTTCTTTCCACTACCACCATTGCGACGCCCGGCATGGCCTCGGCGGCCGAGGTGTCCACTGAATTCACCTTTGCGTGGCCGTGGGGGCACAGCAACATTCTGGCATACAGCATATCCGGCCGATTTATGTCGTAGGTGTACTTAGCGGCACCGGTGACTTTCGGCGCTCCATCGTGGCGCGCTACACGCGCTCCGATTTGCTTCCTTCTATCGGGTCCTGGCCAGGCTGACTTTGCCATCAGACGCCTCCTTTCAGCTTCTGCGCGGCTTCAAGCGCGGCTTGCGTGATGCCCTGGTACGATCCGCAACGGCACAAATTCCCACCAAGCCCGTCGCGGACCTCTTCCAACGTCGCTCCTGGATTGTCCTTTACGAAAGCGGTAGTCGCCACGACGAAGCCAGGCGTGCAGAATCCGCACTGGAGGCCGTCGTGTTTCACAAACAACTCCTGCACATCGCTCATCTGCTCGGGAGTCCCCAGGCCTTCGACGGTCGTAATCTTGCGGCCTTCGGCTTCGACGGCCAGCATCGAACACGAATAGACCGGCTCGCCATCGAGCAGGACGGTACATGCACCGCAGGCACCGCGGTCGCAGACCTTCTTGGCGCCCGTCGTATCCAGGCGGTTGCGCATCGCGTCGAGCAACGTGACGCGCGGCTCAACGGTGAGGCGCTTATCCTCCCCGTTGATATTGAGCGTGATAGTTAGGTCTCCCGGCCCGTGCGTACCGGGGGAGGCTTGCGCAGCGACTTCCTTCACTTCCGATGGTCCCTGAAGGATGCCGGTGGCTACGGCACCGGCCCCGACCCCTTTCAGGAAGCCGCGGCGCGAAATGTCTGACGACTCTTGTTTCGTGTCCTCTGTAGACATCGTCTCCCTCCTTCAGATGCAACGTGTAGTAAGCGCAACGTATACGGGTATATGGCAAGAATAGCCGGCGTGGCGTAGCGCACCGAGAGCAATGACAGACTATCACCAAACAAACCCAGACGCAAGAGTATTCCATGGCAGTGTCACACCGGATTCCACCGAACTATCAAGAGCGCTCGAAGATTCAAGAGAAATCGCATTACTACGAAGCCCTGAAGACTTCGGGCGAACACCCTATCGTGGGCCTGGATACCTTCGTAAACCCCGCCACGGACCTGGACGGCCAAATGGATAAACTGGAGCTGCGCCGCGGCTCGGGGGACGAAAGACGCTCGCAGGTCGAGGGCGTACGCGCGTTCCAGAGGCGTCACGAGAAGGCAGCCCTTAACGCGCTCAAACATCTGCGAGACGTGGCGCTGGCGGGCGGAAACGTCTTCGAGGCGCTCATGGAGACCGTGCAAGTCTGCTCGCTCGGCCAGATAACCCAAACCCTTTTTCAGGTAGGCGGACAGTACCGGTGGAATACTTGAGAATACGGTGGCTTCTGACCCCGGCGGGCTCCGAACGCATCGTCGCCGAAATGGATATCTGCCATCGGCAACGCTGTAACGTCGACGCGCTCCTACAGGCCAGGTATCTTTCCGAAGTCGGGCTCTCGTTTCTCAATGAACGCCTTGACCGCTTCCGCGTTAGCTGGCGCGCCCATTAGATGCGCGTAAGCGGCGCTTTCGCGGGCGTGCGCGGCGATGGCCTCGGCTTCGCGTCCCGAAGCGAGCATGAGTTCCTTTGTCGCGACAAGCGACGGGATGGGGTTCGCCGCAATTTCGGTGGCCACCTCGTAGGCCTCGTCCATGAGTTGGCCGGGCTCGCAGACACGCCACACCAGCCCCATGTCCAAACATTCCCGTGCGCTAAACCAGCGGCCGGACATCAACGCGTAGGCCGCATTCTGCCAACCCATCACGCGCGCGAAGGTATAGCTGCTGCCCGCTTCCGGGGCCAACCCGAGCTGAGGGAACGGCGTGCGCAGTCGCGCGCTGGAAGACATGAACACTAGGTCGCAATGCGAAAGCATCGTCATACCGATACCGACACCAAGGCCGTTGACAGCTGCAATCACCGGCTTTCGGAATTGGGTCAAAGCTTTCAACATATTTGGAAACTGAGACGGCTCACTCTTGCCGCGCATTTCGCTCAGGTCTTGGCCGGCACAGAAGGCCCGCCCGTTTCCGGTGATCACCACCACCGCAATACCCGGATCCGATTCCGCGTCTTTCAGGCCGTCGCGGAGGCCCCCGTATACGGCATTGTTCGCCGCGTTCAGCGCTTCGGGCCGGTTCAGGGTGAGGGTCATCACCCGATTTTCTTTCGTTACGTCTATCATTGAGGCGCCTCTTTCCTGTTCACTGTGAAAATTCAGTCTCGCCAGCACATCCCTCTCTACGCGCATGGCCACGGGTATACAAGCCCCGCATCCCGAGAACTGGAGGATACGAAAAAGAGCGCACAACCCACAAGGCGCACAATTCCGGCCGCTCCGCCGCTACGACTCGATGAGCATCTGGATTTCCGTGAGATAGTTCTTCGGATTGCCCTTGAAGAACATTCCCGGACCCTTTAGGTAGACCTCGCGAATCGGAATCAGGATTGGGTAGCCCTTCTCCTCGACGTACTCCCCCACTTTGGCATACGAACGCCCAATCTGGTCATAGCCTCCCTTATGGATGAGGCAAACGGCCCTACCACCCGGAAGCTCCCGAATCGAGATACCCTCAACCTCCATTCCTTTGCTGTGGAGAGGCATACACGCTTCGAAGTCCGCGTCGTTCTCCTTATACTCGTTATCGAAATGAAGACAGAACGCCTTCCCGCCAATAAATCGTCCGAGCTTCTTTTCAATCTGTCGAAACCCCTTCCCGCAATCCTGGTACTTCCCCTTCATTCGGATTCCGGCCATCAGCACAGGTTCCAAGTCCCGTTCTTTGGTCTCATAATGCGTTTCAGTCATAATCCGTTTCGCCTCCCTTCCGTTCGCAATGATCCGGTCGGTTGAGGAGCTACCATCGAACAGGCTATCGTCTTCCCCTAGGGGAAAGTCAAGGAACATCTTAAAGCAACTCGCAAGCAGGCCAGTCTACTAATCAATAAGATAGCTATCATTAACGCGACCAATAAAGGTCGCCAGGGCTGTCATCCTGAGCGAATGCGAAAGATCTCTTTCGTGCGCAGGTCGTTGGCGGAAAAGAGATCCTTCACTTCGTTCAGAATGACTATGTAGCGCTCTTATCGAGATTGCAGACTTTTGTCGGTGGTGCTATTATTGCCTCAAAAGCCGCGAAACGCCAGCCCGTCCATCGTGAAAGGAACGCAGCATGACCGAAGAGACCGTCATCCGTAAGGCCGAGTTTAACCCCGACGTGTGTATCTACTGGCTCATCTCCGGGATTGTCATACTGACCGTGATCGTTGTCGGGATTCCCTTCCTTATCTTCTGGATTCCTTTGGGCTTGCTCTTAACCAGACGCTCCCTGTCGCACATGGAATGCGTGTTGACTAACAAGGCGCTCAAGGTAAAGAAAGGCATGCTCGTCAAGATCGAAAAGACCATCCCCCTGGAGAAGATCACAGACATGGGGATGGCCCAGGGCCCCATCATGCGCCAATTCGACTTGCACACGCTTACGATAGAGACAGCCGGGCAATCAGGGCAAGGCGCGCTCGCAGCGCTCACGGGGATCGTCGATGCGAAGGAGTTCCGCGAAGCCGTCCTCAATCAGCGCGATGCCGCTTCCGTGTTGCCACCATCCGCCGCTCCAGAGGCCGCGGCTCAAGGAATTCTGGCTTCGAGTTCGCTGCTGGCGGAGATCAGAGACTCGCTGCTTCGAATCGAAGAAGAGGTCGGGAAGCTGGCAAACTCCGACTCACCGCCAACAGGTCCTGACGCCCCTTGACGCGTCGCAGCAGCTACGCCGCGAACCTCGCAAGCACCGCGGCCCAGCCCGGATATCTCGCCACTGCCACACAAACCAAGACCAAAGTCGATACTCCTTAGCTCACTCCGGTAAAATGGCTCGGAAGTTGACACCTCACGGGGTTTTCGGCAGGCACAGGCTGGCGAAGCGGAAACGGGCCGCGCAATCCGATAGGTAGTGGGGATTCGGAAACGCCAAATATGGGTAAGGAGATAGGCAAAGTGTCCACAGAGAAGAGAGAGCCGTTCGAAATACACAGCGCCAATTGGTACAAAAAGCCCCTCGACTACCAGGTGGTGATCTACGAAACGAACTACGAAACTCACGTAGCCACGATCACCCTAAACCGCCCTGAGAAGAGAAACGCGTTGAGTCACCAGCTCCGCGGCGAACTCTTCCATGCCCTCAAGGTGGCCGAGGGCGACGAGGAGGTCAACGTCATCGTCATAAAAGGGGAAGGCAAATGCTTCAGCGCAGGCTACGATTTCGGTGGCGGCATGGGCCCGGATGAGCCGGATTTCGGTTCGCAGTACCCCGGTGGCGGACACTGGGCCCGCTATCTGATCAACCAATATTGGCAGATTTGGGAACTCTCCAAAGTCGTCATCGCCCAGACACACGGCCACGTGCTGGCCGGCGCCACCGAATTGTGTTTCGTGTGCGACCTCGTCGTCACTACGCCGGATTGTCAGTTCGGCTACCCACCCATGAGAAACGTCTCCGCGCCCGACCTGATGTGGTTCCCATGGGCCCTTCCCCCAAGAATCGCCAGAGAAATGGTGTACACCGGCGACAGCATCACCGGCGAAGACGCCCACCGCCACGGCATGGTCAACTACTGCGTCCCCAAAGAGGACATCGATGAATTCGTCGACGTGTACGCCCAACGTGTAGGCCGTATCCACTGGAGTCTGCACACGGTGCGCAAACGAGCGATGCAGAAGGCCTACGAGCTGATGGGGATCAAAGAAGCGCTCGAGATCTGCGCTCTCATGCAGCCAGAGCTGGACACCAATGAAAAAGTCATGGAAGCTTACGAAACGGAACGGAAGATCGGCAGGGGCGAGATGACGATGCGCGAATACACCGCGTTCCGCGACGGGCCCTATAGAGAACTTAGGGCGCAGGAACAGGCGATTCTCGACCGCAGCCGAAAGACGAGCCCTCTCTGACAACAGACTTGAAACAGTTCCTTGCCAGGAATTAGTGTAGAGGGCGAGGAGATGTGAGATGGATAACGTTGAGCGGAGAAATGGGTCTACTTTCCATGGAGATGGGGTTGCCGACGCCGCGGAGTCCGGCATCCGCCTGCACGAAACAGCGGTCACGTACGCCGGCGGGGAAGTTGCCGCGCTAGGCCAGCCGGCGGAGCTATCTCCTATCGATGGAAGGATCAAACTGCGGCTCCTCGTTGACCGCACATCGATAGAGACATTTGCCAACGACGGAGAAGCCTCAATGACCTCCTGTTTCCTGCCCAAAAAGAGGATCACGGGACTGGAGCTCTATACGAAGGGCGGCAACGTCACTATTCGTACACTGAGAGTCATCAAACGGAGAGCCAGTTGGAGCGTTCAGTAGTTCTAGAGCACTTTACACTGCTGTCCTAAATAAGACCTTCAACCGTCTTTGCGAGGGAGCGACAGCGACTGCGGCAATCTTCTCCGGTCGCCAAAGCCGCTTGCCTTCTGTCAGGCGTGACGAGTTGTTGGCAGTAGATTGCTTCGTCGTTCCTCCTCGCAAAGACGGTGGGGTTGAGGTCTCAATCAAAACAAGAACGCGCTAATCGGCGTCTCCTATTGCGGCAGTGCAAACGCCACATACGAATTCCCAGGCTTCGTGCCCATCTTTCCGCCTCCCGCGGCAATAACGACGTACTGCTTGCCGTCTACGGCGTATGTGGAGGGCGTAGCGTAGCCGCCCGCGGGAAGCCGGTGCTCCCACAAGATCTTTCCGGTGTCCTTGTCGATGGCCCGGAACATTTCATCCTTGGTGGCGCCCACAAAGATCAGGCCGCTGGTCGTAACAATGGGCCCACCGTACATCTCCGTGCCCGTCTTGGGAATTCCGCGCGCCGTCAACTCGGGCAATTCCCCGAGAGGCACCTGCCACACAACTTCGCCCTTATTCAAATCGACAGCGCTCAGTGTGCCCCAAGGCGGCTTGATCGCTGGATAGCCATTCGGATCGAGAAAGCGCGTGTAGCCCGTCAACGCGAATTTCATGTCGCCTGCCTTGGATTCCTGCCTCGGCTCGTACAGGTAGTCCAGAATCTGATTCCATTCATGCTTGGTCGGTGGCCTGAAACCAGGGATGTCCTCATGCCGGCCGGGCAACGCCCGTTTGAGTTCCCCACGCGTGTACTTCGCGTCCAGACCGGTCAGCCCAGGAAACTCCCCGAGCGGATCCCCTTCCCCGTTGGCCCCGTGGCAATACATACAGTTCGTCACGTAAACCTTCTTGCCCGGATCGAGCGTGTACCGCCCGCCAACAGACTTCACCTCAACCATCTGAATCATCCAAGGCATCTCGCTCTGGTTAATGTACAGAAAGCCCGCGTCAGGATCCGCCGCCACCCCGCCCCACTCGCCGCCGCCGTCCATTCCCGGAAAAAGGACCGTCCCTTCGCGGCTCGGCGGAATGAACGGTTGTCCGTGCCGCGAGCGCTTGAGGCGCGCCAGCACGGCTTCATGCGCGTCCGGCGTCAGATCTGTAACCTCCTCTTCAGTAAACGTTTGCCGTTTGAAGGGCGCCGCTTTCCTGGACACCGGCTGCGTCTTCGCGGTCCATTCCCCCGCAAGATCCGACGGCGGCGCCTCGACCTCCTCGATAGGGAAGAGCGGTTTTCCCGTTTCGCGGTCGAACAAGAATACCTGCGCTCCCTTCGTAATCTGCGCCACGGCGTCGATGCGTTTGCCGTCATGTTCGACCGTGACGAGATTGGGGGGCGCGGGCAGATCGCGGTCCCACAGATCATGCCGCACGACCTGATAATGCCAAATCCATTCCCCGGTGGCCGCCTTCAGCGCCAGCAGCGTGTTCGCGAAGAGATTGTCACCCGCCCGATTCCCGCCATAGAAATCGAAGGCCGCTGACCCCGTAGGCACGTAGACGATACCTCGCTCGGCGTCCACACTCATTCCCGCCCAGCAGTTCGCCCCACCCGCGGACGTATACGCGTCCTTGGGCCATGTGTCATAACCGAGTTCGCCCGGCTGCGGAATCGTGTGGAAGATCCAAGCGAGTGCCCCCGTGCGAATATTGTAGGCGCGAATATGACCTGGCGCGGCCGGCAGGTTCTCACCCACCCGGGTTCCCACAATGAGCAGATTCTTGTAGACAATCCCCGGCGTCGTCGGCACGACAAACAAGCGGTCCACATTACGGCCCAACCCCTTCTTGAGGTCCACCCGGCCCTTCGCCCCGAAGCTTCTAATCGGTTT
>CAYNZS010000119.1:0-12258 GCA_964401695.1 uncultured Nitrospirales bacterium | reverse complement strand
AGTGGTCGGCACACCATTTGCAACAAAATACGGTAGAGAAACCGCAAAACTCTAGGCTAGATGGTGACCTGCCCATATCCGTGCGAATTAATGCTGGGCAGGTCGGTACGCCCCATCAATTCAGCGTCGATAGCGTGAGCGGCTTCGCGGCCTTCGTGAATGGCCCACACCACCAGAGACTGCCCACGCCGCGAGTCACCCGCCGCCCATACCTTATCGTGGCTTGTCTTGTATGGATTGCTTGCGTCGCCGTAGGCTGCCTTTAGATTGCCGCGCGGGTCCAAGTCCAAACCCAGCTCCGTCGCGACCGTGTGCTCAGGGCGCATGAACCCAAGCGCCAGGAGGCAGAGGTCGGCTTCAAGGACGAACTCGCTCCCTTCAATCTCGCTCATTTCCGGCAGCCCGTCGGGACCGGCAAGCCCCCACTTCAGGCGCACGGCTTGGATTCCGGTGAGTTGTCCGTTCTTGCCGATGAAGCCCTTGGTCAGAACGCTCCAATCGCGCCGCCCGCCTTCTTCGTGACTGCTCGATGTGCGCAAGATAAGAGGCCAGTCAGGCCAGGGCGTCGCCTCGTTACGGCCTTCGGGCGGTTTAGGAAGGAGTTCCAGAGAATCCACGCTCGCGGCGCCCTGACGCAGACTCGTGCCGTGGCAGTCCGACCCCGTGTCCCCGCCTCCGAGAACGACTATTTTCTTTCCCGTCGCTAGAATCTCAGGACCCCGCATTTCCTTGCCGGCAACACGGCGATTCTGCTGAACCAGGAACTCCATGGCGAAATGAATGCCGTCCAAGTCGCGGCCGGGGATCGCCAGGTCACGGCTCTGCGTAGAGCCGATCGCCAACAGCAGCGCGTCGTTTTCGTCAACGATCCGGCTGGCCGGAACGTCCTTGCCAATTTCGCAGCTCAAGCGGAATTCGACGCCTTCCGCCTTCATCTGCCGGACGCGGCGGCGCACGGAATCCTTGTCCATCTTAAAATCGGGAATGCCGTACATCAGCAGTCCGCCGGGCTCGTCGTCGCGTTCGTACAAGGTGACCCGGTGGCCGGCGCGTGCGAGCTGCTGCGCCGCGGCGAGGCCGGAAGGCCCGGATCCGACGACCGCCACGCGCTTTCCCGTTTGCCGTGGCGCGGGCCGTGGCACTATCGCTTCATCGAGCCAGCCCCGCTCTGCGATAGCGCGTTCGATGTTCTTGATGGTGACCGGGGGTTCGTTGATACCGAGTACGCAGGAGGTTTCACACGGGGCGGGACACACGCAGCCCGTAAACTCCGGGAAGTTGTTGGTGCCGTGTAGAATCTCCAGCGCCTCGAACCAGTTGTCGTCTTTCACCATATCGTTGAAATCGGGAATCACGTTTCCCAGGGGGCAGCCCTGATGGCAAAAAGGCACACCGCAATTCATGCAACGGTACCCTTGCCGACGAAGAATCTCCCCCGGCAGGCCTGTCTCGAACTGGCCCCAATGTTTGAGCCGGTCGGGCACGGACTGCCGCTCGGGCGTCACGCGGTCGAATTCCATGAAGCCGTGCGCCTTATCTGGAAACGCAGCCTCACCCGGGAGCATTGCTGATCTCCTCCTGCGCATTCACTGTCTGCTCGCGGAGGACGCGTGCGTAATCGCGAGGCATCACGCGGACAAACTGCCCGAGCGATTCCTCCCAACGTTCCAAGATCCGTCGAGCCACCGAACTGTCGGTATACTTCGCGTGGTTTTCCAACATGCCGCGCAGCTCGGGGATACTTCTCTCATGCAGCGGTTTCAGATCGACAAGGCCCATGTTGCAGTGGGCGAAAAGCCGAGATTCGGGGTCGTACACGAACGCGATGCCGCCGCTCATACCCGCGGCGAAATTCCGCCCCGTGGCGCCGAGAATGGCCGCGCGCCCCCCGGTCATGTATTCGCAGCCGTGATCCCCCACGCCTTCGACAACGGCCCATGCGCCACTGTTGCGCACACAAAATCGCTCGCCCGCTTTGCCGCGGAAGTAGCACTCGCCCGAGGTCGCCCCGTACAGCGCCACGTTACCGATGAGCACATGCTCTTCAGGAACGATGCGGCACTCGCCGGGAGGTCGCACGATGATCTTCCCGCCCGAAAGCCCCTTGCCAATGTAGTCGTTCGCTTCGCCCAGCACGTTAAAGGTAACGCCCTTAATCGAGAACGCGCCGAAGCTCTGACCCGCTTGGCCCTCACAGTCAAGCCACACCAAGTCTTCGGGCAGGCTCCCGCCCAAGACACCCAGGCCATAGCGCCGCGTCAATTCGCTCGATAGCATCGTGCCCACGGTCCGGTTCTGATTGCAGATCGGAGTGTGGATGTTGACTTTCTCTTTGCGCTCCAGGGCCGGCTCGGCCTGGCGGATGAGTTCGTTATCCAAGGCATTCTCGATGCCGTGATCCTGTGCTTCGCTGCAATAGAGTGTCTCGCTATCCCAGGGCGTGGGGCGGTACAGCATCCGCGAGAGGTCGAGCATGCGCGCTTTCCAATGACCGGGAAGAGGATCGTGCTCGAGCATATCGCTGCGCCCGATCATTTCGTTCACCGTGCGAAAGCCCAGCTTCGCCATGATTTCACGGCATTCTTCGGCCACGAAAAAGAAATAGTTCACAACGTGCTCAGGTTTGCCGGCAAATTTCTTGCGTAATTTCGCGTCCTGTGTCGCGATACCGACAGGGCACGTGTTCAGATGACATTTCCGCATCATGATGCAGCCGGACACAATAAGCGGCAACGTGGCGAAGCCGACTTCATCCGCGCCTAGCAAGAACGCGATGGCCACATCGCGGCCAGTTTTCATCTGTCCATCGGTCTGAACGCGAATACGGCTGCGCAGATTATTCTCGACGAGCACCTGGTGGGTCTCGGTAAGGCCCAATTCCCAGGGCAGGCCCGCGTGCTTGATAGAACTGAGCGGCGAGGCGCCCGTACCGCCGCAATCGCCGCTGATAAGGACGAGATCGGCTTTCCCCTTCGCCACGCCTGCCGCGATCGTTCCGACGCCAACTTCCGAAACGAGTTTTACCGACACGCTGCCATGGACGTTGGCGTTCTTAAGGTCGTGGATCAGCTGCGACAAATCTTCGATCGAGTAAATATCGTGGTGAGGTGGCGGAGAGATCAACTCCACGCCCGGCGTCGAGAAACGGACCTCGGCAATCTTCCCGAACACCTTGTGTCCGGGAAGCTGACCACCTTCGCCAGGCTTCGCCCCCTGAGCCATCTTGATCTGAATCTCGTCGGAATTGACGAGATATTCATTCGTCACGCCGAACCGGCCCGACGCCACTTGCTTGATCGCGCTGCGTCGCGAGACACCCTCCTCGTCCGGCGTAAAACGCCTCGGATTCTCTCCGCCCTCGCCCGTATTGCTCCGTCCGCCGAGGCGGTTCATCGCGATGGCCAAATTCTCGTGGGATTCCTTGCTAATCGCACCATACGAGATGGCGCCCGTACAAAAGCGTTTGACGATTTCGTTCGCCGGTTCCACGTCTTCAAGGGGAACGCCCTCGTGCTCCCGGAACTTGAGCAAGCTACGGAGCGTGGCCAACGAACGATTCCGCTCGTTGACCTGGTCGGCAAAGTCCTTGTACAGGGAAAGAGTGTTCTCTCGGGTCGCGCGCTGCACTTTCGATATCGTCTCGGGATTGACTTCGTGAAATTCGCCTCGCTGACGCCAACGGTAGACGCCACCGGGGTCGAGCGTCCGAGGCCTGACCGCACGGCCAGGGTAGGCGACGCCATGACGAAGAAGCGTTTCGCGCCCCACCTCTACCAAACCGATGCCTTCCACGCGCGAAGCGGTCCCGGCAAAACACTGGTCGATGAGCGCCGTGCTCAAACCCAACGCCTCGAAGATCTGCGCGCCCCGGTAGCTGTGCTGTGTCGAAATCCCGATCTTCGACATGGTCTTCAAGAGGCCCTTTTGCAGGACCTTGATATAGGTATCCTGCGCCAAGCCGGGCTCCTTCTCGACGAACACTTCACGGCTCACCAAGTCATCCAAGGTCTCGTACGCAAGGTAGGGGCAGACCGCGCCCGCTCCGTAACCTGTCAGCAGGTCCATGTGCATGACTTCGCGGGCCTCGCCGGTCTCGACGATTATCCCACAGTTCGTCCGTTTCCGCGCGCGAACGAGGTGGTGATGCACACCGCCCGTCGCCAGCAGACTCGGAACCGCCGCATGCTTCTCGTCCACGCCCCGGTCAGACAAGATAATCAGAGTATAGCCGTCGACAACGGCTTGCTCGGCTTCAACGCAGATACGGTCAAGCGCCCCTTCGATGGCCCCGGGGCCCGGCTCCACCGGAAACAGAATCGAGATGGTGGTGGCCTTCAGCCCCGGCTTATCCAACTGCTGGATGTACGACAATTGGTCGTCGGTGATAATGGGCGACAGCAGGTGAAGCTGGCGGCAATGCTCGGGAGTCTCGTCCAAAAGATTGCGTTCTTCGCCGATGGTCGTCTCAAGAGACATGACAATCTTCTCGCGAATGGAATCGATAGGCGGATTCGTCACCTGGGCGAACAGTTGCTTGAAATAATTGAAAATCAACTGCGGGCGTTTCGAGAGAACGGCGAGCGGGGTGTCGTTGCCCATCGAACCGGTGGGTTCCACGTCAATAGGCGAAGTCGCCATCGGTACAAGAAGCACTTCCACGTCTTCTTTGGTGTACCCAAAAATCTGCTGCCGCTCTTGGAGCGAAACCTTTTCGGCCGGGCGATGATTGGTCGCTGCCACCTGTTTCGGCAACGTGACGCGGTGGGTCTTGATCCATTCGCGGTACGGGTGGCGCGCCGCGAGCCGTTCCTTGATCTCTTCATTACCCACCACGCGCTGCTCTTCGGTATCGATGAGGAACGTGCGGCCCGGCTCAAGGCGCCCCTTCTCTACGATGCGGTCCTGCGGAATATTGAGTACGCCCACCTCAGAGGAAAGCACGACGAAACCGTCATCAGTAATCCAGTAACGAGACGGACGCAGCCCGTTGCGGTCCAATACAGCCCCGACGCGGGTACCGTCGGTAAACGCCATAGCCGCGGGCCCATCCCACGGTTCCATCATGCTCGCCTGGTACTCGTAGAAAGCCTTGCGGTCGTCTGACATGCTTTCATGGCCCGACCACGGCTCGGGAATCATCATCCCCATGGCGTGATCCACGGAGCGGCCCCCCATCACAAGCAACTCGTAGGCTTCGTCGAAATTCGCGCTGTCACTCGCTCCCACGGTGAGGACCGGCGGGATCTTCTTGATGTCGTTGCCGAACAACGGGGAAGCTAGGTGGGCTTCACGCGAATTCATCATATTCAGATTGCCGCGCAGCGTGTTGATTTCACCGTTGTGGCAGACATAACGAAAGGGTTGCGCCAGCGGCCAAATCGGCAGAGTATTTGTGCTGTAGCGTTGATGGCACAGCGCAATCGCCGACTGAAAAAGCTCGTTGGAAAGGTCCGCGTAGTACCCATGAATCTGGTGGGCCAACATCAAACCCTTGTAGCAAATGGTCTGGGAGGACAAGCTGACGACGTAAAACTGCTCTTTCTGATCGAGATGCGATGAGTAAATCACGCGCTCGATCTCTTTGCGAATCACATACAGCTTCCGCTCGAAGGCCGCTTGGTCGAGCCCCGCGGCCCGCATGATAAAGACTTGCTCGATAACAGGTTCGCCCTCGCGGGCCAACCAACCCAAAGCACTGGAATCGCGTGGAACATCCCGCCAAGCAAGGGGGATTTGACCTTCATTTCCGATGGCTCGCTCGATGATCCGGCGGCATTTCGAACGTTCCTCCGCCCTGTGGGGCATGAAAACCATCCCCACGCCGTAGGCGCCCGCGCCGGGAAACGCGAAACCGGATTCCTCGGCTACCGTCGCGAAGAGGGTGTGCGGCATCTGAAACAGAAGCCCCGCACCATCGCCCGTATCCGGGTCGCAGCCGCTGGCTCCGCGATGGACGAGACGCTCGAGAACCTGGATGCCTTGAAGCACGACGGAGTGGGACTGCTTCCCGTCGATATTGGCTACGAATCCGAAGCCGCACGCGTCGTGCTCGTAAAATGGGACATACATCCCCTTTGTTGAGATACTGCGCATGTACGCCTTTCCGGCAGTTTGTAGTCAGGAGGTCCGCGCGAGGAGAATTAGGACGAGGAATCAGATAGGCCGCAGCGCCTCCCCGTTTCAACGAATTGGAATACTACTAAATGGGCGCGAGGATTGTCAAATATATCCCCTGTTTACAAGCGATTCCGCGTCCGAGCGCGCCGTGAATCCCCCGAACGAGATTCAGATATCCCAGTACCCCAGTTTCGCGGAGAGAACCCGGACGAATTCGCTAACCAACTCCATACCAACAATTTACGTCGGAGCATACGAAATGAAGGCCTCCAGAGTTCGGGAGAACATTCATTTCAAGTTTTTTTCGATAATCGCATTTTTCTCCGTTGGCCTCTTCCCGAGTCTAGAGAAGGCCGTCGCCTAACGCGGTGGCGAGTTCGGGAGTGCTGCGCGGGCTAATCGTGCGAGAAACGAGAGTGTTGAATCGGATTTTGTCCCAGCCTCCGGATTATGGGAAATTGTGTAGGCTCCACCCTCCGCCAGCAACTTTGCGTACTTCGAGGCGGCGACGATGGCCAACCTGCGCTGGACATCGAGGAGGAAGAGACCGCATAATGCGCCGCCGTGGGTGCGCGGACCTCCTCTGAGCGTCGATGGGTCCGTCCGGAACTTTGGGAAGCAACCGGACGACCACCCGCTTCCTTAAAGGGGGGCAAAGGGACCATGGAAGCGTAAGTAAGCGCGGCGTCCCCGGAATTGCCTTTCATTTAGATCGCAAGATTAACGAACTCAAAGGATGTCAAGAATGCTGAATATCGATCTAACGAACCGCAGGGCTGTTGTAACCGGGGCCTCACTTGGAATTGGCGCTGCTTGTGTCAAGATGCTTGCCGATCATGGCGCTGAGGTCGAGTTTTGCGCGCGCTCCGAAGAGGCAATTCAGGAACTCGCAGCCTATAAGCCAGAGAGCGGCCAAGGCAGCGTCCGGGGACACCAAGCGGATATGGGTGGTGCCGAATCGGTTAAGGTATTTCTTGATGCCGTCGAGTCCGGCGGAGTCGTGGACATACTAATCAACAACGTGGGCGCTTCGCCCTCTCGCAACTTTCTATACATGACGGACGAAGACTGGATAAGCCTTTTCAGCTTGAATCTGTTATCGGCGGTCCGCTGCACCAAACGCTTCTTGCCAGGCATGAGGAAGCAGAAATGGGGCCGTGTCGTGATGGTCGCCAGCGGCGCCGCCAAGTCTCCTGGCGCGGCTCTTATCGATTACGGGGCCTCCAAAGCGGCGATGATCGCAACAGGCAAGGCGCTTTCCGGAAAATACGGCAGAGATAACGTGTTGGTCAACTCGGTTATTCCAGGATTGATCCACACAGCCATGTGGGAGCGCGCCGCAACCGAAATCGCCGAGGCGAGTGGAAGCACCATGGAACAGGTGATAGCCAACAATTCGAAACAAGTGCCCGTTGGCCGTTACGGCACTGCCGAAGAAGTTGCCGCGGCCATTACATTTTTGTGCACAGAATCAGCATCATACATAAATGGATCGCTAATCACAGTGGACGGCGGTCAGGCTCAGGCTATATAGCCTGAGTTGGCCACCACCAGCGGATCGGGTTGGTTGAGGCAGGCCCCTTTGACAGGGGGCTGCCAGCTTCATCGTAACGTGACTGAGCAAACAGAGGTCTGATGCAGGGACAGCGGGGCAAGGGCGTAGACGTGTCCGTCTCGAATGGCGCCAACCCTTTCCCCCTCGGTCCTGGCCTCCCCGGATAACATCTCATCGATCCCCTTTAAAGGGACTTCCGCCACTCAAACACCGCCCGCTGTCCCCATGAAGGGGATCACGGGAGATGTTGTGTCTCGCCTCTTATCTGAACCCAGTTCATCGCACATCGAGCTCGGGACCGATGGCGACCGCGGCAGTTGTTCGCTAAATACCGCCGCCACTATCCTAAAATTTGGTAGAATCGTGTTCGTGCCGGGCGCGAATGCATTTAGCCCGGTTAGACGCACGGCCTGGGGGGAGACGAAACGCAACAGTAAATGGAGACATGCATGGCCACGCAGGAGTTGAAGATAGAGGAATACCGAGTCTTCGAGGAGCCCTACTATTTACCGGTCCGAGACGAAGTGGATGTGTTTCGGGCAGCATTTCGATCCAAGATCCCCGTCATCCTCAAGGGCCCGACTGGCACGGGCAAGACGCGGTTCGTCGAGTACATGGCCTATGTTCTAGGCCTGGAACACGGGGTGTCAAACGGCAGTGCGGCTGAATCCCTGCCGCTCATCACCGTCGCCTGCCACGAGGATCTCACGACCACGGACCTCGTCGGCAAGTTCTTGCTCAAGGGCGACGAGACCGTTTGGGTCGATGGCCCCCTCACCACCGCCGTCAAGACTGGCGGCATCTGCTATCTCGATGAGATTGTCGAGGCCCGCAAAGATACTACCGTCATCATTCACCCCCTCTCCGATCACCGCAGAGTGCTTCCCATGGACAAGAAGGGCACCATCGCCGAGGCGCATGAGAGCTTCTTCCTCGTCATCTCGTACAATCCCGGATACCAGAGCATCATCAAGGATTTGAAGCAGAGTACCAAGCAGCGCTTCATCGCCATCGATTTCGATTACCCTTCCGAAGAACAGGAAGCCCGGATCATCCAGCACGAGAGCTCGGCCGCCGAAGAGACATCCCGCGCGCTCGCCAAACTCGGAGCGAAGATCCGCCACCTCAAAGGCCATTCACTCAACGAAGGAGCCAGCACCCGAGTCCTGGTCTACGCCGGGAGGCTCATCGGAGAAGGCCTATCGCCGCGGCGCGCGTGCGAGGTCGCCATCACCGACTTGCTCTCCGACGAAAACGAAGTCCAGCGGGCCATATCCGAGGTGGTGTCTGCGATCTTTCCCTAATCGAAGAACCGTTTGCGACGCCGTAGTAGCCGGTGACGCCGAGAGATCACCATGAGCGATCAACTCTATATCGACGATGGTCCAGATGCCGAATCGGAGCCATCCAAGATCGAGAAGGACCTCGAGCAGATTCAGAAGTCGGTCGAGTTGGGCAAGCAGATCGAAGCGCGGTCGCCCGAGTTGGCCGCCGCATTCCGCCAATTCACGTGCGCCTTCCTCGACACGGAAAGATCCTACAGGATACAGGA
This sequence comes from uncultured Nitrospirales bacterium, assembly GCA_964401695.1. GTDB lineage: Bacteria > Hydrogenedentota > Hydrogenedentia > Hydrogenedentales > JAPYPO01. The sequence continues at coordinate 3,034 of CAYNZS010000119.1, read as the reverse complement.
ATGGGCTTGGGAAGCGCTTCACATTTTGGACATCGGCGACTCTAGAGCCGGGGCTGCGATTGCCTTCGTCCAATCGACTCCCAGAATGCGCGCGCGTTTCCCAGGAACCGGATTCCGCGAATGGAAGTCCGTGGGTTATACGATGGCGAAGCAATCCAACGAACTCGCTTCCACGTACTTCGCGCTATGGCCAGATGGATTGAAATCGCTCTACGTCAGCGACGTGAAGAGGATTTTAGATCTGGCCGCTCTCATTGCGAAGCGCTCTCCGGAGAACGCCTTGGCATTCTATCGAAGCGCTCCGCGGACCATCGCCGACCTCAACCCCAACGTTCGTGAGTCGTTTGCGCAAACAACTCTCAAGCTCTCCTCGAGTCAACCTGAAGCGATAGCCGCTTCCTTCGCCGAAATCGCGTCAGCCCTCCTCCCGCTCGCGAATCCGGCCCAGGAACATGTGATGGCGCTTGAACCCGCGATAGGCAAAGTTTCGGTCGAGGCTTCTTCCGCCTATTTCCAAAATGTCGAGGCCGTGCTCTCCGAGATTACTGAAGATTTCCTCGATCAATGGGTAGAAGAAGGCCTGTCGCTGGCCGTGAAGAATGCCCCCGAGGGGATCGAGTACTTCAAGCTTGAGTCGGCTAAGGCCCATGAACAGGTGTCAAGATGGAAGGAAGCGGCTCGTTTTGACGACGTTGGACACCTCCTCGCGGTATTTGCCCACGCGCTCACGGGACGAGAGATGTCTCTGACGAGTGCCGACGGCGGCGAATCCGAAGAGGGATTCGCGTCTCGGCGCTATTCCCCTGCCGACGGCCAGACGATCTTCCTTCCGCCCTGGTTCGCTGAAGAGCAAACCCGTCAAGCGAACTTCAGGCTCTATAAGGTCTCTGTAGCCCACCACGCGGGATACGTCGAGTTTGGCACTTTCGACGCCGGGCTTCCGGCCATTCGCTCCTTTGTCAAGTCCTTTCCTCACAGCGGCCTCGCGTCGGATATCTTCTTCATTCTTGAGGATGGCCGCATCGACCAAAGGCTAAAACAAGAATACGCAGGCCTGTCGATCGATATTGACCTCGCGCTCTCCGGGACGATGAGCAGGAGGCCGTTTCCGCACGGGAATGCCCTGACCGAGTCGCTGGAAACGCTATTGAGACTGAGCGTAGGGCTCCTTGACCCGTCGGAAATATTCCCTGAGATCGCTCCGGAGGCCCGCTTCATGAAAGAAACTCTCGGCGAATTCTACGAACACGCTCGCCACGTAACGGACAGCTTGTCGAAGACTGCCGAGATTTATCAGGCCATCTGCCACCTGCTGCCGGAAGATGGTTACGTGCCCGTAGCTCCTCTCCCCCACCGGGAACATCCCGAACTCGAATCCGGAGTGGGCTCTCCAGTTGTCGATGCGGACGAGGTCGTTCCGGCGAACGAGAAACTCTCTGGGGCGAGTCTTCCTATGACCCCAGAGGAACTCAAGAAACTCTTGGAGCAACTCAACGGTCTTGCACTTCAACCCGACCGCGACGGCGAAGGCACTTCGGACGACCTCTACGTAACAGGTGGCGGCCTTGAAGGCGACGAGGCAGAAGAAGCCAACGCTCCCGAGAACCGCGACCAACCAATCAACCTGGACGCGCCACGGACGGCCAGGCAGCTCGGCCCCTTCTTCTACGACGAATGGGACCATCTTCAAGATGCCTACCGCAAGCGGTGGTGCTGTTTGACGGAAGAGCAAGTGCCCGCGAACGCCCCCGGCCTCTACTCCGAGATCTACGACGAACACAATGCGCTCATCCAAAAAGTTCGCCGTCAGTTCCAGCAAATCCGGCCGCAAGTTCTGGCGACCATCTCCCGAGTGAACCCCGGAGACGAACTCGACTTTCCCTCGCTGATCCAGAGTGTCGTAAACCGCAAGGCGGGCGGCGATCCCTCCGAAAAGATATTCTCTCGCAAAGACAGAACCATCAGAAGGATATCCACGCTCCTCCTGATCGACATGAGCGCATCTACCAGCCAAGACGTCCCATCGATGGATACGCCGCCAAGGCGCAAACGAATAATCGATATCGAAATAGAAACTCTTGTCGTCATGACCGAAGCGCTCGAAGCGCTCGACGACGAATACGCCATATTTGGATTTTCCGGACAGGGAAGGCATTCGGTCGACTTCTACGCGGTCAAGGACTTCAACGACCCGTACTGCGAAGACCTCAAACGGCGGATCGGCGGCATCACGCCCAAACAAGGCACCCGCATGGGACCTGCCATCCGTCACGCAATCGAGAAACTGCGAACCGTCGAATCCGACCACCGCCTCATGATCCTCGTCAGCGACGGATTTCCTCAGGACACGGACTACGGCGAGGACAGAAGATCGAAGGAATATGGCCTGCACGACACCAAGATGGCCCTAATCGAGGCCCGCAAAGCCGGTATCCGTCCTTTCTGCATCACAGTAGACAAAGCCGGAAACGACTACCTAAGAAAGATGTGCGACCCCACCAGCTACCTCGTTGCTCAGGACATCCACGCCCTTCCCGAAGTCCTGCCAAAAGTCGTCGAATCGCTCATGGTGTAGCGTCTCACGAACCTTAGGACCCAGGCAACTCGCGTTCGATGATGGTGTATTCCTCGGCGGGACGGCCATCGATAAGATGCTCCTGGATGATTCGCTCGAGGACGTCGGGGGTGCAGCTGTGATACCAAGTGCCTTCGGGGTAGACGACGGCGATGGGGCCGTCAATACACACGCGAAGACAGTTGGCTTTCGTACGGAAAACCTTGCCCGAGCCATAGAGGCCGAGTTCGTTCAGGCGCTTCTTGGATACTCCCACGATGCTAGACTTTCTGCCTTCCTCACGCATTTCGGATCGGACTGATCGCAGCAGAGAAATATGTGCCGTTCGATGTTGTCGATCATCAGCAGGAGCGCGGCTTCTCGTGCACGTTCAGTCATAGTTAATCCATTCTATAGATTTTGTCACTGCTGTCCTAAACAGGACAGAGTTTTGCTGAGGGTCTGTGTATCATAAGGGTT
>CAYNZS010000118.1:0-12301 GCA_964401695.1 uncultured Nitrospirales bacterium | reverse complement strand
AAAGCCGGTACAAAAAAGTCGCGCATGACCCTGGGGAACTGGAGAGGTTTTTCGTCGATGTGTTCCTCGATCCATTTGCGAAAGCGCCCGAGGAAATCGTGTTGGACTTTGACGCGACGGACGACCCGGTGCATGGCGATCAGGAGGGCAAGTTTTTTCACGGGTACTACCGCAGCTGCTGCTACCTGCCGTTATACGTGACCTGCGGCGGCCATGTGCTCGTCGCCAGGTTGCGCACGTCGGACCGCGACGCGGCACCAAACTAGCCAAAGTCGCCTGCGGCACCAGTCGACTCAAGCTGTTCAAGATAGGCGCGCAGATCAAACTCTCCGTGCGCCGTGTCCTCATCCACTTCGCCAGCGCCTGCCCCTACCAACCCCTCTTCCAGAAAGTCTGGCAACGCCTCCAACACTACCCCTTGCGCCGCTGAGCGGAGCCAGCGCCCCCTCCCACGGGCGAACGCAACGCGAAAGCGGAGCGAGCCGGCGCGATAAGAACCGTGGGGAAAGGGGGAAGTGTGTCCCGTCGACGAGAAAATTACTCCAAAACCCTCTCAAGAGCCCAGAATTGACAAAAAGCGAGTCGCAGAGCACCTGCCCCGGAAGCTATGAGCGATGCGGGCTAGGCACCCCACGCCGGCAGAAGGCCCACATAATATTGGTCATCTCTTCGGCACTCGTCACCACTTCTATCGGCGGCCTTCTTGCGCCATCCTGACAGTTGGAGTTTATCGCGAGCTTGGGTTGTGGGCGCAGCCACCCCTAGAACTTGACGCGCGCGCCGGGGAATGCGGTGAGTGTGAATTTGAGGTCGATATCGAATCCCGATTCGCGGTCGCGGAGTTGAAGGGCCGCTTCCCAGCAGTGAAGGCGGCGCCGCACTTCGTAGGTCTGGCGCACGAGTTCGTCGCGTTCCATGTCGTAGCGGTGTTCGAAGGCGAATCCCCAGTTATCGTTGACCTTGTAGTCAAGGCCGTAGAGGACTTCGCGATTGAAGACTTGGTTGTCCGTTTCGGTGTAGGCAAATCCGACGCGGCCAATGAGTCCGCCCGGATTGGAACTGTCGTCGTAATAGAAATAGGCCAGAATCCGGTTGAAATCGCCGCGACGGTCATCGCGCGATTCTTCGTCCGTTAGGAGGTCGCGAATATCGACCGCGAGATCGCGGAGGGCCTCCAAATACGGAAAGTATCCAAAGATATCGCTTTCCCGATCGATGCTGTGATGCTCCCCGACTGCCTGAAAACCCCACCAGGGGCGGGGCCGAATGTCGAACTCGACTTCGTAATCCTGCGTCTCGCGGGTCTCGTTCTCGAAGTCGTTTCCGTGATAGAAACTCAGGCGCGCGACCTGCCACTCTTCGTCGAGCACTTCGTCGCGCCCGAGGAATATGTTGTCGATTTTTCCTTCGATGCGGCTGCGCCCTGGAACGTCGTCAAGGGCGTCCAGCCGGGGGGTGTCATCCGATTCGAGTGAGGCGTCCGGGCGATAACTGTAGGTAAAAGACGGCACCAAGATATGCTTAAAGCTGGAGAATCCCCAGCGTCCCGCGTAGGCGCGGTGAAACCGGGCTTGGGCGGTGATGCCGGCGACGCCTGAAAACCGGAACTCGTCGCTGCCGTCGTCTCGGGCGCGGGTCTCGGAGTACCATGTTCCCTCTCCTTCAACGAAGGGGGTGATTCCGACGCCTTGTCCGAGGTTCCAGTCATAGCTGAGCCGCGCAATGTTGACCGAGCGGCCCGCGTCGTCGTCGGATCGGGTCCGGTCGTAGTATCCGCTAACTGAATCCAAGGTCAAGTAAAGGCGCTTGGCGAGTTGACGCTCCAGGAGGTGATAGCTCACTTCGGGCAGCTTCTCCGTCTCGCGGGTGAAGTCGTGCGTGGAGACCGCCGCCGTGGCCGTCAGAATCTGGCCGGGCCGGGTGTGTGTCAGGTTCACGAAGGTGCGCGGCCCAGTTCGGTTGCGGTAGGTTTTGTAGAAGAAGTCTTTGACGAAGTCGCGGTCGTACCACTGTTCGTATTGTGCGAGGAGGAGTGTGCGCGGAGCAAGTTCCTGGCGGTGGTAGAATTCGGTATAGCCCCTATCCTCGGTGGTATACATGGTCTGCAGCTTGCCCTTGCTTCGGTAAAAGAGGGAGGCCGGCCTTTCCATGAAATTGTATTCGGCATCGATGCCAAAACCGACGCCCTCTTTCTGCGTGGGCAACACGCGAATAGCCATGTCTACATCGGGCGTGACTTCCCACCAACGCGCAACGTTCAAGAAGTACCCCAATCCGGCGAAGCGGCCGCTGTCGAAACTGTAGCTGGTGCGCCGGTTCTCGCCCTCACCCGAACTCTTCCAGCGCGGCAGGAACAAGGGCGTATCGACTCCGCCGAGCTGAAGCCGCGCGTTCGTGCCGAGAACGGCTTTTCCCTCTTTGAGGCTCGCGCTGCTCAGGCGCAAGCGGTAATGAGGCGGATCGTGGTCGCAGGTCGTGAGCCAAACGTCTTCCCCCTCCAGGTCGTCCGGACCCAAAATCCGAAGATTCTCGGCACCCCAATAGAATATACCCGCGCGGCCGTTGGCGCTGCGCATCTCGCCGGTCTCGTTGGACAGATCGTACTGGACAAACTCCGCGTCGAGTTCGCGCGAGGGTTCGTCAAGATAGAGATTGTTGGCCTCGAAATAGCCGCGAGCGGGTTGAGACCCTCCTTCGCCTGCCTCCGGCTCCGGGAAGAACCGCGACCGGGGAGAGTCCCGTTCTTCGTCGGAAGGAGCCGGTTTGATTTGAAGGCGATCCGCTGTGCCCTGCGCGTTTTCTTGACTGAACTGAACGTTGCCCGTGGCTTCGAGCAGTTCCAGGTCGTCGCCTTTCTTTTTGGCACGCGCGGCGTCGGCGAGGATCAGTGTGTTCCCAAAACGAATCTCTACGTCGTCGGAGATGTACACTTCGTCTTCTTGCCAGTCCAACGCTCCCTGCTCTCCTTTCGCCACGATATCGAGATTCATGCCTTCCAACGCCTCGCGATCCGGAATTACGAATCCCGTTGCGGGATCGCTAAAAGGCATCCCCCCGGCCAGAGCTTCGCGAATAGACACGTTGGCGTTGTCCACAAGCGATTCGCCTGCGTCGCTGAGATAAGGCGCGCGCGGCTCCAACGAGTCAGGGGCGTTGGGGTCGGGTCGGCGCGCGGCGCGGATGGCGTCGAGATGCTCTTGAGTTTCCTCCGAAGTCATCTCCTTGTCGGCGGGCAACCCCGTACGAGAGATGGGGGCCGGCTCGGGAATGGGGGCTTCCTCCGGCGCGGATTCGGATTCTTCGGTTGCCGTATCCTGGCGCGCCGCGGTTGGTGTTTGCGGCGTATCGACCCCCTGCCTCGGTCGAATCTCATTGGTGTCGGATTCAGCGGCCCCCTCGAAAACCGGTTTTTTCTGAGGCGCGGCGGATGACTCGGCCGGAAGCGTCTCGGCTTCCTGCGTCTCGGGCTCATCGAAAGGCGCGGGAGGCGGCGACACGGGTTCCGCCTCTTCGATGGTCGGATCGAGCGGCTTCGAGGGCGCCGGCGAGACGGGCGCGATGGGTGCTGGGATGTCCCTCTCGCCAGGTTGGAGCACACCGCGCAGGTATAAAGACTTGCCTTTCGGCGAAAAGGCCACGATAAGCGAGGAACTCGCTGCAATAGCGCGTGTGGAATCCGGGAGGGCCGTGGTCGCCGCTTCGACCAGCTTGAAGTCGAATTCTCTCAGCCCATCCTTTGTTACGGTAAGTAATTTGTCTTCGGTGGCGACGATGTCCGACACGGCAATCTTCGCCTCCGAGAGCCGACGCCCCGAGGGCACGGCAATAATAGAGAGAGTGTTTTTCGTCGCAACGGCGACGTGATCTTCCCCCACAAAGGCGAGACTTGTTGGCGATGCTTCAAGCGCCACCGAACCCTCGTCTACGAGACCGCCAAAAGCTTGAGCATCGTAGAAAATGAGCGACGGCGGAACGCGCGCGCCAACGGCGAGATAACGGTTTGAAGAAGCAAGGACATTGGGAACCGAAACGTCAAGTTCCTCGGTCGCCTCCACGTAATCTACATCGACTTCCAGATTCACGATCGACAGCGTATCGTCGTAGGTATTGACGATCGCGAACTTCTCGGGTGGGAGCGACACGATGGCAGTCGGCCCCTCGCCAAGCGCGTTGACGCTCACGACGCTGAGATCCGCGGCGGACAGTACGGACAAGTTGTTTGATAGACGGTTGACCACGACGAGTGTCGCGCGGTCATGGGACAAGGCGAGGGCTACTGGTCCCTTCTCGACCTGCGCGGTGTCGGCCACTTCCCCGGTGTCGAGGTCTATGCGTAAGACTTCATTGCGATCATAGACGGCGACGTAAAGGCTTCGTCCCGGCTCGTCGATTAGCGCGTCGCGGAATTGCCCTCGAACCGATAAGGGCTCGAAGCCGGGCTGGGCGTGAACTCCACTAGGCAGGAGACACGCCGACAGAAGAATCAGCGAAGTCTGAAAGCCAAAGAGGCGCGCGGCGTTCATAGTGTTCAAATGCGTTGTGCCTCTTCTTTCCCCGGCCTTGGGGTCTCGATCCGCGTTTACCGCGACTCTCGGAGAAGACCTCGCCGCGGAATACGACCGGCCAATGAGCACCGTTCGTGCGTAACATACTGCCATACATCCAATTACGTGAAAGGCGCTCACAGAATCTCGCGCGTCAGCGGCTAAGTCCGCTGCATGCGCTGGTTGGCACCGTCTTCCCCACCCATCACGAAAGCAATTCATTGCTTCGTTTCGATATGACGTGCGCTTTCCAGGGCATTGGATTTCTCCAGGTAACCCGATAGGTCTTCTCTATCGATGTGCGCGTCTCATAATGAAATCGATATCGGTCCATGGCTCGGTCATATGATTCTTTCGCAGCATCATATTCACCCAGCTCCAATTAAATTCTGGTGATCTTTTCGCGTGCCCAGGGGTCGTTGAAATTGTCTCCAAACAGCCGAATATACCAGAGATCCGTTTCGTTCTGAAATGCTTTAAGCGTTTCCTAATATTCTTCCGCTCTGTAGAAGTCGCTGCCCTTATTGTAGTTCCGCCCTTGCACTAGCGCCGAAAAAACGAAAAACAGCGCGATAAATGCGCAGAGCGAAAGGTTCAAGTAGATTCGCTTCGCGGATTTCGAATGAAGCCCACCGCGGTGCAAGCAAAAGAGTGATGCGCACAAGAGAAAGACGTTTATTGTGGAGGTCGAAAACGAGAAGCCAATCCACGACAAAACGAGCAGCACCGTAAAGATCAATAATAAGACATACCCGCAGACTTCGAACGCTCGGCGTACAGGATGCTTAGATGATTGCGTTTCTCGTTCAGTCATTTTCAAGAAACCGGAGTTGCCCAAAAGATTAATAAGTTTGAGCGGGAGCGACTGCGGCTATACCGCTCGTTGTATTGGAGCACCGACCCCCGATCCTAACCGAGTATAGCACGCCCTACCCGAGGTCGCAATCGAGCCCAACGCGTCGAGCTAAGTTGGTTGCGATGCGGTCGCGCGAAAGCCTACACTCCTGCCGGTCGCGCACGGAACGAGACGGCCTGCCCTCATGATTGACCCTATACACCGACATTACGCATCCGGATTCTGCCTCGACCTCGCGTTGATGATAGGCTTCACGGCGATGCCCTTCTACGTCTACGAACGGATCGGGGGCGGCGCTGTGATGTCGGGCGCCATCGGCGCTGGGCTTTCGCTGAGCTACGCGGCAGTCTGCATCTTGGGCGGCGGCCTTGTTGCTAAAGCTCGAATTAAACTTCGGGTGGCCTCCCTCGGGGTGTTTGGGTTCGCGTGTTTCTTTCTGCTCTCTTCTTTCTTTCGCGATCCGATTGTCTTCGCGTGCCTAAGCATGTGCGGATTCGGGTGCGTGGCGTTGGCGTGGCCCACCCTCCACGCGTGGCTGGGCGGCGAACCGGACCTGAGCAAGCGCGGCCGCTACATGGCGCGCTTCAATCTATCCTGGAGCCTCGGCATGGCATTGGGCACGCTCTTCTCCGGATACCTTTTCGACAAGTACTACCGTCTGCCCTACCTGTGCCTATTCGCGTTCGCGAGTTTCGCCGCCGCCGCTATCTTCTTTCAGCCGCAAGAGCGGTCGTATTTTGGAGAAGCGCCGCGAGGCACCCAGGAAAAGCACCAGAGCCACACGCGTCTGAGCGAAACCTACTTGCTCCCGACTTGGGTAGCTTGTGTTACCGGGTGGTGCCTCCTCAGCGCGTGCCGGACGGTCTTTCCCAAGCACTTCGAGGCCATGGTAGTCGATGGCCAGCTCACGCTTTTCGCGGGGCCGCCGCCCGTGGAAGGATGGCCTGTGGGCGCCGCAACACTCTTTTCCATACTCGCGTTCGGAATTACGTCCGCGAGCTTCGCGGTCTTTATGTTCATGGGGCACACGGCCTCCTGGCGTCATACTTTTCGATTCGTGGTCGCCCTCGAATTGATGGCCTGCGCCGCCAGTTGGCTCTTGGCGACGACGCACTCGATGGTCGTGCTGCTCGCGTGTTACACCGTTGTGGGGGTTAACGTGTACGCCGCGTTTTTCGCCGCGCTGTTCTATAGCATGGCGAATCCGGTCAAAAAGCATCGCCGCACGAGTATCAACGAGAGCCTCGTAGGCGTGGGCAGCTTCGTGGGCCCGCTAAGTTTTGGGTGGGCGGCGCACGAGTGGACGGTATCGACGCCGTTCATGTACGCGCCCTTATTCATGTTGATCTCGATTGCCGTTCAAGTAATTCTGTTACGGCGGAGGCGCTCCGTCGCAGTAGTAAAGCGGTGAGATCTTCGGATTAGAAGCGGCAAGACCAGTGTCCCGGGGTACACGTCCTGACGGATCTCGTCTCGTAGTGGCCGGACAGGATTCGGTACGCGTGGTACCCCTCGGAAACGAGAACGCGCTGGCACCGGGAACCATCGTACACATCTCGGTATACGGGCGGAACGTAGTGCCGGACTTTGCACAGCGGAACCCACTGCCGGTAAGTCTGTATGCGGTACCCTCCGTCGTTCCAATAGCACGCCAGGCCGTGACTGTGCCGGGGACGGCGATGTCCTCCGAAGTGCTCCGATTTCCGATACTGGCGCGAAGGGTATCGGGACTGGCCTATCGAGTGCCGCGAACGCGTCCGGTTCGTCGGCAGCCGGTACGTGCCTGAGGTACTCCGCGGCCTGTGGTCCTTCAGCGACGTATGGCTCAGCCCGAATCGCGGCTCGACTGTGTGACGGCGGCTGTGGTTGCCCCTGTGGCGTTCCGCCGCATCTGCAGTCACGCCAGAAAAGATGGCCGTCATCGACACCGTGAGTAGTATCAGACCGAATCGAATTACGCTGGACATGTCGATTATCTCCCTTGCGGTCGCTCGCTGCAATAACAGACGTCGCGGAGGCTGGATTATTCATGGGAGGTTGGGTGAGGTCTGATGACGGGAGCCAGCGATATAGTCGAGATGCGGAACCTTCTTGTCAACGCTAATTACAGCCGTTTTTGCTGGATATTTGAGATATCCGGGCTAGAAAGGGAACCAACATGCGTCAGGGGACGGCGCTCTGATGGGTAGCTTCTTTTCTCCTGTGGATCGTCAGAAAGTAGCCCGACGACGAAATGGATTGGAGGTCGTTGGCGGACTCGCCCCAACGGTAGTTAGTCTTGATTGGGGAAACGATGTCTACGAAGCCGACTTGTTCGTAGTCGTCACGCAGGAATCTTGCACTCCACTGGAACAGAAGCGGATGGGAAGACTCGCGGATCAGCCAGGATGCGAAGATGTTAGTGTTAACCCATACGACGTACTTTGGTTCGGCTTGTTCCACTTCTTCGATGAATTGTTGCTGCATCTTGAGCGCGAAGGGGTGGTCTTCCATCAGTTGGTAGGTGTAGATGTGGCCGGTGGCGGCGGGCCTGTGCGCGTAGAAGTATATCTGAGGTTCGGATCCGAAAACGGCGATGGCGTCCCCAGGTTCGGTGTGGTCGGCGATGTATTCGGCGACCGGCAACGATTCCGACGATGGATTGGCGCCGCCCGTCTCTCGGGACGCCTCGGCGGGCGTGGATTGGAATAGGATGGCACGTTCGTGGAACAGGGAGTACCCGACGGCCAAAGCTACGACGAGAATCACGACCGCCACGGCGCGGGGTCCGGAGGCGAAGGCTCTCGCCATGGCGCATGCGCCAACGCCCGCTAGGAGCGACACGGCCGGAAAGAGGAGCCGGAAGTAGTGAGGTCGGTAATAGAAACCAATGCTGGCCGCGAGGAAGGAGAAAACAAGCAGTCCGAATAGGAACCAGAGAAGGCGTCTCTCGCGGACCTTCCCGGCCGAATAGAGCCCCCCTACGGCAAGAGCCCAGATAACGATCATAGGCGTGACGACTCTGGGCAACTGCGCGGAGAGAATGGCCCACCCTTGGCTCAACGGCGTGGCGGATGCGTATTGGCTGGCGTAGCCCCATGTCCAGAAGTAGAAGTCGCCGGTCCGCCCGGTGGCCACGATGTGGGTAAGCGCCAAGGCAAGACAACCCACAGCGCCCGCCGCGAACGAGCCGATTCTGATGACCGAAGCCTTGGCATCTCGGGGGAGGCTCCCCCACTCCGCGGCACACAGGTATACGCCGCCGAAGAGTAGGAAGGTGGCGCCGTGTTGTTTCATGAGGAAGGCCATGGCAAGGCAAGCGCCCGCGGCGGCGATCGTCGGCCGCTCCCGACGATCCAGTCCTCGCAGGAGCAGGCAAAGCCCGGCGGAGGCAAAGAGTATGACGAATTGCTCGCTGTTCGCGGAGAAGCCCTCGGTGTGTACGCCCAAAGACAGCGTAGCGAAAAAAGTCGCGGCCGTGAGGCCTACCGCCTCCCCCGCGAGCCGCCGCCCCAGCAAGAATACGAACACGGTGTTAAGACCGTTCATCAGCAGCAGGGCTAGGTGGATGGCCGTGTGGGTGTGGCCGAGGACCGCGATGATGATGGCGTAAGCGCCGAAAACGGCGGGGTAGCGCATGGTGTAGAAATCTTCGTAGGTGGCATGGCCTTCAAGGATGCGCTGGCCCCCGTAGGCGTAGCCGCCCTCGTCGCGGTCGAGCGGGAGGTCTATCAGGGGATAACGGATGAGAGCGGCAAGAAGGATGATCCCAGCCAGCGTGAGCCATGGCGCCGCCGAAGACTCGCCACTAAAAAAAAAGGCTGAGAAGTCTCCTAAAAAAGCCTGGGCGCACGACGTCTACTTCCCTGCCGCCCTTTTGCAGGGGCAGGACATCCGACGGCTCGCCCACAACGCGAACGACCGCGACGGAAACGTTATCGTTCCCCCCCGCTTCGAGAGCTTTGCCTACGAGGATTCGGGCGGCGTCCTTGATATTGTCCATCCTAAGCGCGTTGGTGATATCGTCGTCGTCGACAAGATTGCACAGGCCGTCGCTGCAGAGGAGGAAGGAATCTCCCTGCTGAATCTTCAACGAAAAGAGGTCGACTTCCACGTCAAGCTTGATCCCAACGGCCCGGGTGATCATATTTTTCAGCGAATGATTCTCCGCCTCCTCCTCGCTGATAAGGCCGCTGCGAAGTTGCTCGGCGACAAGGGAGTGGTCCTCGGTAATCTGTTGAAAACCTTCGTGGCCACGCGAGAGGTAGACGCGGCTATCGCCTACCTGACCGACGTAGGCGCCATCGCCACGGATCACGAGCGCCGAAAATGTGGTGCCCATGCCCTCAAGCCCGGCGTGTTGCTGCGACTCGCGAAACACCGTCGCGTTCGCCGTCTCGATGGCTTCGCGTAGTTGCTCGGGAACGGTTTCGGTATCGCCCGTGTAGAACGATTCGATGGCGGATTCGAGGGCGAGTTGACTCGCGAGTTCGCCCGCGGACGCTCCACCCATACCATCGGCGACGGCAAAAAGGCAGCCTCGGGCGTCCAGAAGATCCTCATCCTCGGGCGAACAGAGAATCACCGAATCTTCGTTGTGCTCGCGCTTTCGCCCCACATCGGAAATATAGTGGGACGCCAAATAACCGTCGGCCCATTGATACTCGAAATTCCCGCCATCCTCTGGACCGCGTCGAGTTAGGAGAATCTCTTCCATCTATTCTTTCCAAGTGGGTTTGCTTGCGGTCATGCAATCATTAGGCGTTTTGAGATCCACACTACGCGATCAAGTTGCGCGTACTACAGAACGTTTTCACAGTAGCCACAATTCCATTCTAGGTTGATGCGCTCTCCGTTGCAACCTCGCCGCAAGGCGCTGCCGCCGCGTTACTTCGAGCCGGCCACGGAAGTCTGAATTTTATAGACCGCGGTGCGCGCCGTCACATAGAGGGTTTTGCCATCCTTTCCCCCGAAAGCCACATTCGACGGCTGCTGGGGGAAGGTAATCGTCTGCGCTGTTGCGCCCGATTCATCGAATACCACTACGCCAAGGCTCGACGAGGACCATACGCGGCCATCAGCATCTACACGAATGCCATCTGGCGCGGGAACATCCGCCAGCTTGCGCCCGCCCGAAAGAGATCCGTCTGCGGCCACATCAAAGGCGCGGATCTGCCCCTCCTGCGTATCGGCCACGTAGAGCGTTTTCTCGTCGGGTGAGAAGGCAAGACCGTTGGGGCGCGGGGAGTCTTCCAACAACAAGCGCGGCTTGCCGCCTGGGACGACCGAGTATACGCCGTTGATATCCAGTTCCGCCTCTCGCCCCCCCAGTCCAAACGGCGGATCCGCGAAAAAGATCATCCCGTCCGAACGGATAGCGAGGTCGTTTGGACTGCTGAATTTCTTCCCCTGGTAGTTGTCGGCGATAACGGTGACGGAACCGTCCTTCTCCACGCGCGTCACGCTGCGGCTGCCGTGCTCACAACTCAGGAGCCGCCCTTCGGAATCAAGGGCAAGCCCATTGGATTTGCCGCTTGGTTTGCGAAAGACCGATTTGTCCGACCGATACACCGTGTCTGCGGGGATGTCGCTGAAGACAACTCCGCTTCCTGAAATCCAGAGCGGTCCTTCCGTGAACAGAAAGCCTTCCGCCACGAGTTCGACTTCTCCGATGGTGAGCGGCGACTCGTCGGCAAGCGCGACGGCGGACAAGAAAATGAACGCTGATAACATGGATCTGGCCTCCTCGGTTCGGATGCGCCGCAGACGCTGCATCGCATACAATACAAGCAGTGTGTCACGGACGCGCCTTGATTTCAATCGGGACTTCGCTGTCGCATCATGCGCCTTCCACGCGCTTCCGGAGCATTTGAACGAAAGGACGACTCCTCTTGACAGGAATACACGGCGACCCGTGGAAAGTCTCGCTACACGGTGGACATAGCGGCGCCTACTGCGATCACGCCACGGGAACCCTATCGGAGACGCTCGAAGCCGCGGTTGAATTCGGCTACCACATTTTCGGCGTCAGCGAACATGCGCCCCGCCATGGCATCCACCTCCTCTACAATGAAGAGGTCGAGATGGGCTGGGACGTGGAGAAAATCATTCAGGGCTTCGAGGACTACGCAGTCGAAGCCGCGCGGTTGGCCAAGGAGTTCGACGGGCGCTTGACCGTGTTGCGCGGCTTCGAGGCGGAAGTGGCGCCATCGGACGAATACGCGGAACTCATGCTCGACTACCGCGAGCGCTTCGCCTTCGACTACATGGTCGGGTCGATTCACTTTGTAGACGATGTGTCCATAGACGGCCCAACGGACGATTTCGAACTGGCCGAGGGAATGCAAGGCGGCCTCGAAGAACTGGGAATTCGATACTACGAACAAGTCGCCGAGATGGTGCGCGCACTCAACCCCGAAGTGGTCGGCCATATGGACCTCATCCGTAAGAACGCGCCATCGCAAGACACGATGCAAACGCCCGCTATTCGATACGCGGCCCTGCAGGCCCTTGAAACGATCCGCGATCACGGCTGCATCCTCGACCTCAATACGGCCGGCTACCGCAAGGAAGGTTACAGTAAGGGGCTGGGCGTCCCCTATCCCGCGCCATGGCTTGTCCAGAAGGCTCGCGACATGGGAATCGGTTTCTGTTTCGGTGACGACAGCCACGCCCCGAATGAGGTAGGCGCGGGGATCGAGGAAGCCCGGAGCTACCTCCAAGAAAACGGAGTGAGCGAACTAACGATTCTGACGCGCGAAGAAGGGGTAGTCGTCAAGAAGACGGTTCCGCTTAGAGGCGTTTGAAGGCCTCGCGCCGTAGTGGGTCAACAGCACAATCTCACACTTACGTCGCTAGCCCAACGACCTAGTGGTTTGATTTATAGTTGAGGGAATTTATCTTTTATCGTATGTGTTCTCTA
>CAYNZS010000117.1:0-12377 GCA_964401695.1 uncultured Nitrospirales bacterium | reverse complement strand
AAACGGGGCTAACAACCATGCGAATAAACAGGCTGCGTAACCGCAAAACTCTAGCGTAGTGTGACAGGTCGATACTCCCTACGCCCGGCTGGCCGACCTGAAACGCGACGAATGATTCCACGTCCAAGTAACCCAGCCGTATCAGAATCTCGACCAACTTCCCCCCTCTCGTTTCGCTGAATGGCCAGGGCTTCTTCCACTTGCGCGGGCTCGACAAGCCCTTGGTCGGCGAGCATTTCGTCCACCATTTTCTTCGCGGTTCGAGCACTCTTGCTTAGCGTTGATCTAGACATAAGACCCCGTTCTGCCCATGTTGCCTCGGGACTCTCACTGCAGCCGCGGCTTAGCCTCCCGCTTCCGACCTGTTTGCGCCAAATTAAACTCCAAACGCAACGCCTCCCTCGCCGTGTGGCTCGACGACGACGTCGAGTCGTTCCATCATTAAGGTAACAATCTGGAGCCAGAAAGATTCCGCTTGCCCGCCGGGCGGTTATCGTTTACCCATGCGGGTGCGCCCATTGAAGCGGTACTTCGGCCTGGAGCGGTCGTCGAAGCGCCTGTGAATCACGGTACACGGGCGCAGACGTATGTAATCGTCATGGATGGGGTTCGGCAGCAGCGGCCCGCATTGGTGCCGGATGGCGTGTACCGGGCGAATCATGTGATGGCTGGCCGAAAATCAACCCGGATTCTACAGTTTTAAGGATGTGCCGATGGGCCGGGCGAGAATTCGGGCATGGCGGATGACTGGTTCGCGGCATCAGGTTGATATCGAGTTTGAGATCGCCGAAGAGGGGCCTCTCGTGCAGGATATCACGTTTCCCGAAAGCCCCTGACTCACGCAAACAGATTGTACTTCAGGATGCACCACACGGCGCTTAGGCCGTCGCGCCAGGTTGTTTTTTTTCCTTCGTTGTAGGTTCGGCCGTGGTAGGAGATGCCTACTTCGTAGATGCGGCAGCCTTTCTTGGCCACTTTCGCGGTGATCTCTGGCTCGAAGCCGAAACGATCTTCCTCGATGGGGATGGCCTGGATGATTTCGCGGCGAAATACTTTGTAGCAGGTCTCCATGTCGGTGAGGTTGAGGTCGGTCAGCATGTTGGACAGGAGCGTGAGCCCGCGGTTGCCCAGGGAGTGCCAGAAGTAGAGGACGCGGTGGGATTGGCCGCCGGCGAAACGGGTCCCGAATACGACATTGGCTTTTTCCTCCACGATAGGACGGATGAGGCGAGTGTAGTCTTCCGGGTCGTATTCGAGGTCGGCGTCTTGGATGATGACGATGTCGCCTTTGGCCTTGGCGATGCCGGTGCGCAACGCGGCGCCTTTCCCTTGGTTCTGCCTGTGGAGTATGACGCGAATGGACGGATTATCTTCCAGCGCGACGAGCTTGTCGCGGGTGCCGTCCTCAGAGCCGTCGTCCACGATGATGAGTTCCTTGGACGTGGATTCGCGGAGAACCGCCCCAACGATTTCGTCGATGCTGTCCACTTCGTTGTATACCGGCATGACGACGGTGAGAAGCATTGCCACCTCCATGGAGAAGACCGCAGTCGATTTTCACTTACGATCCACGATATAGCCCTGTCGAATCAAATGAATCTCACATCTTTTGTCGTTCCGCGTCAGAACGCGCCACGCGGAAAATTGGGAGAAGGAAGTCTGAGAGCAAAGAGGCTAAGAATAAGCGGGCCGCGACATCCCCTTGATTCCCCTTCAATGGGGTGCTGGCTCGATTCTACCGGCGAGATATCCGGGTTAAGTCCGAACTTCCCTCTGTCTGAGGGACAGGGCGCGTTGGGCAATCAAGTGACTTGATAGGCGGATTCCGCGGTCGCGCTTTGTGCGGATGCGGAGTGGCGGGTAGAATAAAGGGGTTCCCAATCTGCTGCCGGAGGATCCGTGTTTAATGGCCACCAAGGACACAGCCAGACCGACCCGTCGCGGTTTCTTGACGCGTGTGCACACGCTCTGGCCGTATGCCCTAGTCGTCGCCATCGTGTTGGTTAGCTGCCAGACTCTGCCCAGCCCCCTCGTAAGCCGCACCGATGCGAAGGCCCCGCGCGATCTGAATACGGGTGTGCTTATCGGAGCGGAGGAACTGGTCCTCGGTCCCGAAGACGCGCCTACGGCTGTCTTGCTCGTCCACGGGTTCATTGGCGCAATGGATAATTTTTGGAGCTGCCGGAACGGCTCGTCGCCGAAGGGCACCGGGTGCGGGCGATTCGCCTGCCGGGCCACGGCACATCCCCCCCCCCCGCGCGCGATATGGTGGACACGACGGGCGGCGATCTCTTGGAGGCGCTCGTCCGCGAAGCCGGCGTTCTCGAGAAGAAACATGACAGGGTCGTGCTCGTGGGCCATTCCATGGGGGCGCGTTGAGTACGCTTGCCGCGGCGTCTGTCGAACTCGACGGCCTCGTGCTGGCCGCGCCTTACTACGCCGTAACACGCCATTGGTATTACGTCCTGCCCGTCGAGACGTGATCCACTTTGATTGGCCCCTTCCTTCCCTGGGTGTACAAATCGGACGCCTTCCTCCGGGTGCGGCGCGATGGGGCAAAGCCGCACATCACCTCGTATCGTTGGGTCCCGAGAGAGGCCACGCGCGAGCTCGGCAAATTGGGCGAACGCGCGAGGGATCCGGAAGTCCTCGCCGCGTTCACTTGTCCCGTGTTGCTCATTCATGCCGAAGGCGACCAGGCGGCCTCTCCAAACGCCGCGCACAACGCCTTCGAGGCTATCGGCTCGGAGAATAAAGAGTTCCTCTGGCTGCATGAGACCGATCACCATGTATTCTGGGATTACGACAGGGATGAGGTAGTCGATGCCGTAGTCAAATTCACGGCGGAAATTCGAGATGAGGAGTACGTGGATTAAGGTGCCCCGCGGTCGTGGGAGCCGTACGGAATGAAGAAGCACAATCCCCAGCCCGGACTCTCTCGATTCTTGGATAGATCGGGTGCGGTCGATTTCTCCGAACTCACTCGGGTAAGATAACGGGGGAACCAAGAACGCATGGGGTTCTCGGCATGGGGATAACGATCAGATCTGTCGTGATAGGAATTGGATTCGTTGGCAGGGGATGGAGAGAAAAATGAGTGGAAAACGTGTTGAGGTACGCGCGAAGATGGCTGGTCTCTTTTATCGAAAGCCGGGACCGGATGAACCCGTCTATGTGGAAGTGGGAGACGAGGTGAAGAAGAAGCAGGTCTTGGCGCTTTTGGAGACCATGAAGGTGTTTCAGAAGGTAAAATCGCCCGCGGCCGGAAAGATCATCGAAATCGTCGCGGAGAATGAAACCCCTCTGTTGGACGATGATCTCATGTTTGTAATTGAATCCTGACGCTTTGAGATGGAACATCAACAAGTGAGAATCTAATCATGGGAAAATGGATGGATGGCTATCTTAGCCGACTGAAGACCTTAACTGAGGAAAACCTAGGCGGCGGTGGCGAGGAACGGATCGCGGTGCAGCATGGCCTGGGCAAGCTCACCGCGCGGGAACGAATTGACCTGTTAGCCGATCCCGGAAGTTTCGAGGAGCTGGGGTCGCTGGTTCGCAATCCTTACGGTCACAAGATGGAAACGCCCAAACTGGGGCCTGGGGACGGTGTGGCGATGGGATTGGCCAAAGTGAACGGCCGTCAGACGATAGTCTATTCCATGGACTTCACCGTGATGTCCGGCGCCCTTGGCGACCAGGGGGCGTGGAAAATTGCGGAGTTGGTCCAGATAGCCGGACAGGAACAGTTGCCGCTTATCGGGATGATCGATTCCGCCGGTTCGCGGATCGGTTTCAAGGGAGGCTATACCGGTCTCGACGGCATCGGCCGTTTGGTGAGGAACTACTGCCTCTACTCCGGAGTCATTCCCCAGATCACGATGCTTCTGGGGCCTTGCACTGGACCGCTGGCGCAGATCCCCGTTCTGTCCGATGTTCTGATTATGAATGAGAACACCGGATTTCTATGGCTTGGCGGCGACATTGAGTCGGAAGACGCGGGTACGGCCGAGTTTCATATGCAGAAGAGCGGTCAGTGCGATTTGATCGCAGAGAGCGATGAAGAGGCCATCGATTTGGCCAAACAGGTGTTGGAATTTGTTCCGCAGAACTGCTGGAAGAAGCCCATTGCGGTCGAATCGGAAGACGATCCGGAACGAAGGGAAGAAGCCCTGCTCGATGTGATGCCCGAGAATGACAAGTTTACTTACGACATGCACAACGTTATCGAGTTGATTGTTGACAATGGCGAATTCTTCGAATTGAAGGAAGACTTCGCGGCGAACCTGATTGTCGGTTACGCTCGCTTTGACGGTATGGTGGCGGGGATCGCCGCCAGCAATCCGGATGAAATGGGCGGCATCATGGAGCCGGATTCGTCGGACAAGTACGACAAGTTCCTCATGTTTCTCGACGCCTTCAACATCCCGTTGGTGACCATGTCCGACACCCCGGCCTATCCGCCCGGCGATCGGTGGGAGCGGATGGGCGTAATTCGCCATGGCGCCAAGAATCTGCACGGGTACTCCCATCTGACCAACCCGAAGGTGAGCTTGGTGCTCCGCCGGTCGTACGGCGGATCCAATATCACGATGGGGTGCAGCAAGATGGGCCCGGACTTTATCTATGGCTGGCCGACGGTTGAGTTTGCGCCCACGGGTCCCGAGCAGATCGTCCAAGCGGTCTTTCACAAGGAACTGGCCAAGGCCAAAGAAGAGGGCAAGTATGACGAGGTGTACAACGGCTACCTCGCCCCCCTCAAAGCGGGGTTCAATGTCATGAACTCGGCGAGGACGTTCAACAGCACCTATACGGTTAACGAAGTTATCGATCCCCGGGATACCCGTTCCTATGTCGTGAGGTCGCTCAGGGCCATGGTCAATAAGCGCGAGGAACAGCCGGAAAAGAAACGATACATCAAGCCTGCTTAGGGGAGTATGGGGAAAATGGCAAAACGAATGGAAGAAGCGATCAAACGCTACCATGAAATCCAAGAGAAGAATCTTCTGGGCGGTGGTGTCCAGCATATAGAACGGCAGCACGGCCGGGGAAAACTCACGGCCAGGGAGCGGATTGACATTCTGGCGGATCCAGGGACATTCGACGAAAACGGATCCTGTGTGGGGACGACCGGCGCGCGTATGGATGGCCGCGTAGCCCTTGCTCCCTGCGATGGCGCGATTGTCGGGACGGTGCGGGTCCACGGCCGCCTGGTTATGGTTTACGCGAGCGACTTTACCGTGCTCGGTGGGTCCACCGCGTCTCAGCACGGGTTCAAGTACGCGAAGTCGCTGATGATGGCCGCCAAGTGGGGAATCCCGATGGTCAACCTGCTGGATTCCTCGGGAGGGCGACTGGGGTATAGCGATGTCGGAGGCGTCGGCATGGACTGGCCGTTCAGGCTTGAATCGCTGTATTCGGGCAATGTCCCGCAGATTACGGTTCTCATGGGTCCGTGTATCGCGGGAGGCGCGTATCTGCCGACATTGTGCGATTTCATTCTAATGAGCCGGGTGTCGGCGAACATGTGGATCGGCGGTCCGCGCCAGACTCAGGCGGCTACTTCAGAGGTTATCAGCGAGAACATCGGGAGCGCGGACTACCATATGGAGCTTAGCGGCTCGGCGGAGATGGTGGGGGATGACGATGAGGAGACGATCAATCACTGCCGCGAATTGCTCCGATATCTTCCGAGCAGCTATAGGGAGAAGCCGCCCCGCTGGGATCTGACCGACGACCCGAATCGGGAAACGGAAGCGTTGAACGATCTGGTCCCGGACGACTTCAACGAAACTTACGACATGCACGGCGTCATCAAGGAAATCGTTGACGACGGCGAGTTCCTGGAGATCAAGGATGGGTACGCCAAGCAACTGATTACTTGTTTCTGCCGGTTCAACGGCGAATCCGTGGGGCTGGTGGCGAACAATCCCAAGTATCCGGGGTCCAGCCTCGAGATTAACGCCTGCGATAAGTACTACCGTTTCTTGCAAGTGGTGGACGGTTACAACCTTCCTATGGTCAACCTTATCGACACGCCGCCGGTGGTGCCGGGCGAAGAGCAGGAAGCTATCGGGTTGCTCAGGCACTACGGCAAGATCACTGACGTCTATGCGACGACGACCGTGCCTAAGATCAGTGTCGTCATTCGCGAATGCTATGCCGATGCGGGCAGCATGATCATGGGCGGATTGAAGAGCATGGGCGCCGATATCGTCTACGCGTGGCCTATCGCCCAGTTCGGCATCGAATCGTCGACGCTCGACTATCGGGAGGTCTATGGCAAGGGCATCGAGGATGATGCGTATGAAGCCTACATGGACCGGTCGCGGGAGAAGGTCGATGCATTCGACGTGGGACACACGTGGACGGCGCAGGTGGTGGACGAGTTGATTCTCCCCAAAGATACCCGAAGGAAGATCATCGGGGCGCTGGACATGACTCGCAATAAGAGCGAGAAGCTGCCGGCGCGCGCGAAGAACCATACGGCCCCGCCGACCTAGGCCAAGTTTTGGTGCCCTAATTTACGGCAGGGCCTACAAGAAACAAGAAGATCCTTCGGCATTTGTCTAAACCCCTTAAACAGGGGTGAATATATGGTCGTGATAGCTGGAGTTTTTGCCGTTTTGGGTTGTGTGCGAGGCCCGCGTTGAGAGATTTGGTCTAATGATGCAGGTGATAGTTTTTGCCCCGAATGGGCTACATGCCATAACCCCTTCGGGGCAGGATCACTCATATATTAAGGTGCCTACTTTTCGGTTGGCATCGTCAGTCTCGAATCAAACCAACAGGAACTCACATAGATGTTCAAGAAGATCTTGGTCGCAAACCGGGGCGAAATCGCGCTGCGCGTCATCCGGGCCTGTCGTGAAATGGACATCAAGTGTGTGGGTGTCTACTCGGAGGCAGATGCCGAATCGCTTCATCTCAGGTTGGCCGATGAGATGGTGTGCATCGGGCCGGGTGTCAGCGCGAAGAGCTATCTGAACATTGAAAGCATCGTTGCGGCTGCAAAGGAAACCGGCACCGATGCCATCCACCCAGGCTACGGCTACCTCGCGGAGAACGAGGATTTCGCGAAGGCGTGTCTGGCCGCGGGCCTGGTCTTTATTGGACCTACTCCGGACAATCTCCGGCTGGCGGGAGACAAGATCACCGGCAAGCAGATCATGGAGAAAGCCGGCGTTCCCGTAGTTCCCAGCAGCCCCGGAGGCGTCACCGATCTGGAAGAGGCCAAGGGCCTGTGCGCGGACATGGGGTACCCCGTGATAATCAAGGCCTCTGGCGGCGGCGGCGGGCGCGGAATCCGAGTCTGCGCCACCGAGGAAGTGTTGGTCGAGGAGTTTCCCGTGGCGAAGATGGAAGCCCGAGCCGCCTTCGCAAATGATGAGCTCTACATCGAGAAGTTCATCGTCGATCCCCGTCACATCGAATTTCAGATCATTGCTGACACCTTCGGTAACATTGCCCATCTCGGCGAACGGGAATGCACGATACAGCGGCGGTTCCAGAAGCTCATCGAAGAGTCGCCCTCTCCCAGGCTCACGCCCGAACTCAGGCAGGCCATGGGAGATGCCGCCATAGCCGTTGCGAGGGCGGTAAACTATGTCAACGCCGGGACGGTCGAATTTCTCGTGGACAGGGAAGGCGATTTCTATTTCATGGAGGTCAATGCGCGCATTCAGGTGGAACATCCGGTCACCGAACTCACGACAGGGATCGATCTTGTGAAAGAGCAAATCCATATCGCCGCCGGCAAACGGATTGACTACGCGTTCGAAGACCTCAATCTTAGAGGCTGGGCTATCGAATGCCGGATCAATGCGGAAGATCCAGCGCGTAATTTCATGCCGTCTCCGGGTACTGTCACTTCCTTTCACGCTCCGGCGGGCCTCGGCGTCCGAGTGGATTCCCATCTCTATCAGGGGTACGCGCTGCCGATCTACTACGATTCGCTTGTGGCAAAGCTCATCGCCTTCGATCTTAGCAGGGAGGGAGCGATCCGCATCATGCAACGGGCGTTGGCAGAATTTGACCTCGCCCCCCTGAAGACAACGATCCCCCTTCACCTCGATATTATGGATGATCCCAATTTTCGGAAGGGCGAGTTTAGCACAAATTTCATCGAACGCTTCGTCAGCGACGATGATGATGACGATTAGCCGGCAAGTGTGTCTTGTGCCGCCTGTCCTTGTCGAAAACTCCCCCCCTTACGAGGTCACGGATACGCGGTAATCGAGCATCGAGGCCCCCGAGGCCCCGGAATTACTCCCGGCGATGGAGCGACAAGAAGTCTATTCTGCCTGAACTAGCTTTATCAGAACATCTCCGCCATCCTTGCGGGTATCGAAGAAGGCAAAAGCGCCGCCGGTTTGGGGCGTCCCGCTGAGGATGACCGGCGCCCCTTTGTCGACGAGTTTGGCGGTCTCCTTGTCAAGGTCATTGACAGTGAAGGTCAAGTCAAAAATGCCTTCTCCCCGCACGGCCGCTATCTCCTTGAAGATGGATTCTCCTTCGACAGGCTGAACGAACTCGAATTCCGTCGGGCCTGTCCGGACGGTTCTAGTTTTCGCTTTGACCGCTGTGCCGGAGGTCTCGCCGTAGGCCTTGAAATCTTTAATCGATTCGCTATCGAACATCGCTCCCGATTGAGGCGATGCAAGTTCAAGGAATTCGTAATACTCGACGGCCTTCTCCACATCGAAGACCGCTACGCTATGGCCACGAAACTTCCAATCGTTCGTTGCCAGGCCTGCCTTCGTCGCCGTCTCCCCTTCACTGCGCTTCCCATCTGGATCCGGGCGCAACGATAGAATGATATTGCCGGATTCGCGGGTGTCGAGGTAGTTCTCGACAAGGTTATCGTCTTTTCGACTCCTCAAGACGAGCATGAACTGTGGGCCCTTCTCAGAGAGCTTAAGCGAGTCTCCCACAATATCGGGCACGTTGAAACAGACGTGGTTGACGCCCTCGCCTGGGACCAGGTAGTCGCCGGTAATAGAAGGTTTTCTCGGCAGCAACTGCAGCACCTCGAGCATCAGGTCGCCTATGACGAGAAGGTCCAACGCATACCCCCCCGAGAGATCGGGTGGAGGGGCGACCTTGCCGAACTCCCTTCTGAGAGCTCCATCCATTCCTTCCGCGGTCAGGGTGAGGCCAATCCGGCCGGCGATTCCCAAGGATCGATAGTAATCCATGGTCTTGTCAAAGTCCCTAACCCATATACCTGGATGTCCAAATTTCCAGTCGTCGTGCATAGCGCCTCCTTTTCGGGAAAATAATAGACCGAACGTTGCATTGACTCATCGTTAAGCCACCGGCTCTGCCGGTGAGAATTCATCAGGTTTTACCGTTCCGGCACCACGGGGATTGCTCCAAATCGCGTCGGCTTTCTTCCAATAACATCCCCCTTTGAAGGGGGACTAAGGGGGATGTTGCGCTCGGCTCGCGTCTGCTTTGACCAATGCCCAACGGTTCGGATTTTGCTCCGTTTTCCGAATCGATCACCGTGCCCTTTCTAGGGGCTCTCCTCAAGCCACCAGCCTTGCCGGTGGTTGCTGACTAAAGAATTTGGTAATGGTTCCTTTGAGCGTCAACGGTCGGCCCCAACACGTTCTTGTCTCTCAGGGACACGATGTCTGAACTGCTGAAGCCCAGTTCCCCCATGACGGCGTCGGTCTGCTGACCGGCAAGGACCCCGCCACTTACGGGGCAAGAACTGCGACTGAATTCCACCATGGGAGCATGCCTCAAATAGTCGCCCCAGAGCGCATGGTTCGCGGGGACCATCCAGTTGTTCTCTCGGACATGGGCATCTTTCAAGAAGTATTCCGGCGGCGTCTCGTTGTTGGCTGCCACGCATCCGAGCCCCCGTGTACCGACAAGAGATTCCCACTCGACGGCCGTTTTCGCGCTGAAAAGATCGGCGAGCTTGGAGGAGAGCAGCGTCCGGTTGTCCTCGCGCATCTCTTCACTGGCAAAGTTCGGATCCTGAAGAAGATCCTCACGCTCTATGGCCCTGCAGAACTCCTCCCATTCCCGATCGAGAAGCAAACCGAGGAAGATCCATCCCTCCTTGCAGCGATAGAGGCGGTAGAGTGGAGTCGGTCCCCGCAATTCGCTGTCCAGCGGCGGGCGGGTAGGCTTGCCTTCGTATTGGATGAACTCATCGAAATTTGCATAGGCGTTAGCCCCGAGCATATCGATAAAGACCCTCTGCCCTATACCAGAACGCCGCTTCCCATAGAGTCCCAGCAACGCCGCGCTGCATACCACCATACCCGTATTCGGGTCCGGATTGACTTCGTTGGCCCGCATCAGTTTTCGGGAGGTCTCACGCAACCCCGCTACGTCGAGGAGCTTGGTATTCGATACCCCTCCAGCCTGATACATCGCGCCACCCAACGCCGCGCCGGGAATAGGGTGGGCAGAGGGGCGCATGGCGCTGGGACCCAAGGGCCCGTAGCCGTTGGCAGAAAGGTAGACGATGCCTGGGTTGATCTTCTTGGCATCGTCATACCCTATACCCAGTTTTTCGGGGACGCCTGGCCTGTAGTTGTGGATGATCATGTCCGCGCGCTTGATCAACTCGACTACAATGGCCTTCCCCTCCTCAGTCTTCAGATTGACGGTCACACTGTCTTTGCCGTTGTTGACACGCGAAGCGCCGCTTTCGCCAGTTATTGTGCGGAAGGGATCCCCTTCGAGGGGCTCGACCTTTATGACCCGCGCGCCCAAGTCCACCAGAAACGAGCAACCCATCGGCGTAGCAAGGACCCCGGCAAATTCGAGAATGGTAATCCCCGCCAAGGGTGGTCCGGCGTCTGCCGTGGGCTCAGGGGTTCCGTTGGGTGTGAGAGGATCGACGGAATCGAGCAGATCGTTATGTTGCCCCGGCTCGGGCGCGGGCGTTTGGATTTGTGCCGGTGTTTCCGACAGGCGGGCCAAGGGACCCAACTGCCGAATGTCGTCGAGCGTTATCGCATGGCCGTTTGTCAGAATATCCGGATCGTCCAGCGCTTCCTCGGCGGTCATGTACGGTTGGCACGCTACCCCACCGTCTTCAATGAACTCTTCGAGCCATTCATCGGATCGCCGCTCTTGCATGCGGCGCAGCATGATCTCCCGATAGGCCTCTTTTGTTTCGAGCGACCATGTTCCCTCGGGCTCATCGTATGGCGGCTCTTCGCGCACTTTGTCCAGGCCGGTGATTCGCAGGTACCGTTCGTAGTGATGGGCCATGAGATTCGCCAGCTGCATCCACCTGCCATCCCCGGCCTGCACCGGATGGTAATTGAGTTCGGGCATGGCCTTTGACGGATCGTACTTGTAGCCGGGCGGAGGAGGAGCGGGTGGATTCCGCTCCATGAGTTGCACCCTGATGGAGCGCTCGATGTCATATGGCATCAATCCCTGCAATAGAGTGGTCTTAACCATCTGTCCCGCGCCGCTGCGCCGACGCTCAATGAGCGCAGCCAGAATGCCGGAGACCGCGTTCTGTATGGCGGCGTGCGTTGCCACGGGCACCGCGGAATAGGCCGGCCCAGGTATCGGCGTAATCCCCTCAAACGACTTCATTCTGCCGGCCTTGGCGGCCACGACCCCTTCGTAAGGGGGAAGGGCCGCGGAAGGCCCTTCATCGCCGAACCCCGTGATCTGGCAATAGACCAATTTCGCGTTGATCCGGCTCAGTGTCGCGTAATCACAGCCCTGTTCCCTGGCATCACAGGTGCGCTGGCTGCTAACCACAACATCGGCACCGGCAACGAGGCCGTGGAGTTTCTTGACCGCTGACGCGTCGTCCAGATCAAGCTCGACGCTCTTCTTGCCGCGAATCCATGCGCGGGAAGAAGGCATCTTCCTGAAGGGATCTCCGCCAGGCGGCTCGACCTTCGTTGCCCGAGCGCCGAAATCACCGAGAATCATGGTGGTTACACCGCCCGCCGGACCCATCGATAGGTCCAGAACTGAAATATCATCCAACAGCATCGCCATACGGTACCTTCCTTACCCCTCACAGATTACTCGTACGCAGCAGCCAAAACTACAGGCCTTCGAAGCGCAACGGATTCATTATCCAGCGCCGGCCCTTCCTGAGGGATACCCGGCCCGAATCCGCGGCCGACCCAAATCGAGAGTGTCGAGACTCGGCCTGCGAGAATCACACAAGGTCTAAATAACGTACTGCAAGGCCACGATACTTGTCAAAAATATCGGAAAGGAGGCAGAAAAAACTGAGGCAGAAACGAGGGAGTTGAGTCGACCATTGTCCTACCCCGTGCCGGAGCAAATTAGAGAACATCGACCCTCCCCCAGCCCTTCCCTAACCCGGATATTTCACCATCCCAATTGAGAAAAGCCGATTCCTTCCGCATAAA
>CAYNZS010000116.1:0-12383 GCA_964401695.1 uncultured Nitrospirales bacterium | reverse complement strand
GGCCTTTATGCGAAGGGAATCGGCCTTTCTCAATAGGGATGGTGAAATATCCGGGTTAGGGACGCATTCACCGCCGTTCCTTTAGGGTCAGCGATTACTTCCGATTCCGACTTCATCAAGACCTGTTTCATCCCTGAATCCTGACCACGACCGACTTTGTGGATTTGTATCGGCCACTGTAGGGCGGATTAGGCCACCCTCCACCGGTGGGAGTATGTCCAGCCTCACTGGCATAGGCGTCGTCCCCCACGGTCAGGCACGAACAGTATGTCTAGGAATGTTTCCAGGCATCCTTCCTCCTTTCATCTCTTGCTTTCGGCGAGGGCTTTCCTCACTTGATTGCCGTTATCCAGTGTTCCCATTGCCCCGGCTCGTTCGTGCCGGGCGCCTCCACAAGCGGGCGCAGCAGCTTGTCGACGACTTCGATATCC
This sequence comes from uncultured Nitrospirales bacterium, assembly GCA_964401695.1. Classification (GTDB taxonomy): domain Bacteria; phylum Hydrogenedentota; class Hydrogenedentia; order Hydrogenedentales; genus JAPYPO01. Next base: position 11,952 of record CAYNZS010000116.1, on the reverse strand, counting down.
TTTGGCCGTGCGGGTTCGCTCAGACGGTCGAAGAGTTGTGCTGAAGTGAAGCCGAGTTCCAGGAGCCAATCGAGGTAGGTGCTCTGCAGGATGGATGCCGTGTCGTCCAAGTGGTGGCTTCGCGCAGATGCTTGCACATGGCCCCCAAGAGCTTTGGCGACATTGCGGCGTAAGAGACTCCCTGCCTTCCCGCGAGAACGCCGCCCTCACTTCGGATGCGGTTGTGTCAAACACCAGGTTGTATTGGTAGGCGGTTTCTCCATCCACATCCCGGTCGTAGACTGTGAGATAGCTTCCCGAATCGAGGCTGCCCAACCAGAGCTCGCGCTCCCGGCCATCACAATTCGGTTCGAGCGATTCGTAGTGCATCCGCAACCTGCCGCCGGGCTTGAGGACGCGGTAGAGCTCTCTTAACGTTGTATTGGGGTTGGGCGTCTGCTCAACGGAAGACGCGGCCGCGACACCGTCGAAGGAAGCGTCCTAAAAGGACAAGGATTCGCCCGGTGGGACATGAACAAAACTGGCGTTCTCGATCCGAGGCGCTCGGCGTTGCGCGTGCACACGTCAACGCGGCGGCCACTGCCCTCAACACCGACGACCGCGCGAGCCATGGGCGCGATCAGGAGCGACGGCCAGCCATCGCCTGGCCCAAAGTCCAAGATACGCCCATCGCCCACGCTGACCGCGTAGTCAAGAATCTGGCCCCGGCCAAGAAAGTGGCTGCGCCACCGCCCGTCAAAGGGCTCGTAAATCACGGGCAGGGATTCGCCGGACTGCGATTCCATCCGGTCGTATATCGCCACGACCGGGCTCGACTGTCTCAACTCTACATTCACCAAGATCCAGTCAATGACGTGAAGGAAGTTGGCTTTCGCGAACAGATAATGGCCGCCAATTGTGAACCAGTCCCCTCGCCTGGCTAGGTTTGGGCTTCGCCCGGCTACCAGGTATCGAGATTCGGCCATTTCTTGCCGGCGCGGGCCGGCACGGGGGGGGCGCTCTTTAGCCCCTGCGCGATCCAAGCCCGGGTATCCGCCGGATCAATCACATCGTCGATCCCGTAGTTTGTGCCGCCGGAATTCAATGCCCGCGCTTCCTCGACGAATGATGCGAGATGCGTCTGGTAGATCTCCTCGCGTCTTTGCGGATCGTCGACGCCTTCCAGTTCCTCGCGGGCGGACAGTTTCGCCAGGCCATCGATGCTGCTGCCGGCGAATTCGGCCGTCGGCCAGGCCACCGTTAACAGCGGCGTCAGCGAACTAGTGCCGCACATCGCCAAGACCGCCACTCCGTAGGCTCTTCGCACGACGACTCCATACATCGGCACACTCAGATTGGCGCCGATGTTGAGCAGGCGGCCGAAGTGACGGACCAGCGCCAAGCCTTCATTCTCGGGACCGGGCATCGTCCCCGGACAGTCCATCAGCGACAACACTGGCAGGTCGAAGCTGTCGCACAGTTGCAGAAAGCGCGCACCTTTGTCCGAGGCAGCACTACTGAGCGCGCCGGAGAAGTGTTGCGGATTGTTGGCTATGAGCCCCATGGGTCGGCCCTCGACACGCACCAGGGCGGTAATCAGAGAGGGGCCGAACTCTTTGCGGATCTCGAGGATTGAGTCCTCGTCCACGAGCGTCTCGATGATCTCGCGCATGTCGTACATTTTGAGGCGATCTTCGGGGACCAAGTGACGCAGCCTTCGCTGGTCGGGAACCTGCCACTGATCCACCGGGCCCTGGAAATAGGAGATATACTTTCTGGCGGTTTCTACCGCCGCTTCATCGTCCTCGACCAGGATATCCACCACCCCGTTCGGAACCTGGAATGACATGGGACCGACTTCTTCGGGCGTGTAGATGCCCAGGCCGCCGCCCTCTATCATGGCCGGTCCGCCCATGGCAATCGTGGAATTCGCGGCGGCGATTATGACGTCGCAGGAGGCCAGGAACACCGTGTTCCCCGCGAAACAACGGCCCGAGTTAATACCCACCAGTGGAACCAAGCCGCTGAGCCTTGAGAACTCGGTGAAGGTGTAGCATTCTATGCCTAGGCCGCCGCCGGCGCTGGCCGCATCGATGGCTGCCGCGCCGCTGACTGCCCGCCGGTCTGGGGCATCGGTCGGACTATCTTCACTCTCGCCGCCACTGATTCCGGGTCGGCCACCGCCGCCCTCGCTGAACAATATCACCGGCAAACGGAACCGCCGGGCCATTTCATAGAGTCGGTCCTGCTTGTAGTGTCCCCGACCGCCCTGGGTGCCGGCAACCACCATGTAGTCGTAATGGGCGATCACTATCCGCGCGCGTTCGGGGCCAAACTTATCGCCGTTGACACTGCCGATCCCCATAACCATGCCGTCAGCCTGAGTAGTCTCGCGCAGCCATTGCTGCTTCTGCCAGCTGGAGGCCGTAACCAGCGGGCCGAACTCCTTGAAGCTGCCCGGGTCAAGCAACTGGTCGATATTCTCGCGGGGCGTACGCTGCCCCCTAGCGTGCCGTTTATCCACTTTCACTTGCCGGAAAGAGTCATCGATGAAAGAGCGGCGCTCATACAGCTCCGCCAGGTCGCCGCGGATGTAGTCCAGGTTGACCTCGTCAACCTTGGCCTCTTGGGCGCCCTCGGGTCCGACGTCCGTCTCCATCAGTATGACGACCGGATCACTTTTCTCCGCGGTGTCGCCAATCGAAACCGGAAGCGCCTGCACGATCCCGCTCCGGTCCGCCGTGAGCACATGGCGGAGTCCCATCGTCTCGATAACGGCAAGCTTCCGACCAACCGCGACCGCGTCACCGACGGCGACGTCAAGAGTGACAATCGTGCCCCTTGCCGGCGTCGTGATTTCGACTGGTCCGGCGACTTCCTCCTCCTGGGTGACGTCCTTGGATTTGACATCGGTGTCGTGCATGAACAGGGCCAACGGGTCCGCGGCATCGGCAACTCGGGCGCCTGCATAGCCGCCATCCACGCCGTTTCCTTCTTGCGCGGCGTCAGCGGTTGGCACTGGGGCCCCACCGATGGGTTCTACGAAGCGCCGACGTGGAACACTGGACGCCACGAGCGCCATGATCTGTTCGTCAACGAACCGGGTGTGGATGTTGCCGGTTGCGAAATCTTCGTGTGCGAGGATGCTCTGCAGGAACGGAATGTTAGTTTCGACCCCTTCGATGCGGAATTCGCTCAGCGCCCGTGTGGTCTTGGCGATAGCATCGGCAAAGCTGGGCGATGACGAGTAGGCGATGACTTTGGCGAGAAGCGAGTCGAAGGACAAGCTGGTTTGATATCCACTGTAACCGAATCCGTCCGTGCGTACGCCAGGGCCGCTGGGAACTTCGTAGACAGTGAGGGTGCCGGCCGTGGGCTGAAATGAGCCGTCATCGCCGATGGTTTCCATGCAGACGCGGGCTTGGATCGAGTAGCCTCGCGGCTCGGCGACGTGGGGGCCGTCGAGACCCAGCTCGGCGATGCTGGCGCCTTCGGCAAGGCGCAGTTGAGCCTTCACGATGTCGACGCCGGTAACGGCCTCGGTAACGGTGTGTTCTACTTGAAGGCGGGCGTTGGCTTCGATGAAAGAGAAGGGGTGCTCGTTGGCGCTCCCCGATGCGTCTACGAGGAACTCGAAAGTGCCGGCGTTCGAATAGCCGACACTGATGGCGCAGCGCATGGCAGCAGCGATAATCTTGGCACGGAGATCGTCGGCCAGACCGGGCGCCGGCGCCACTTCGACGACTTTTTGGAAGTGGCGCTGAACGCTGCACTCCCGCTCACCGAGGTGGGCCACGGCCCCATACAGGTCTCCGAGAACTTGGACTTCCACGTGGCGCGCGCGGGAGATGAATTCCTCGACGTACAGGTCGCCGTTGCCGAAAGCGGCCAGAGCCTCGGAGCAGCAGCGATCAAAGGTCGCCACCAGTTGATCGGCCGTTGTCACCACGCGCGACCCGCGTCCGCCACCACCGGCGATGGCCTTGATCATCATGGCGCGTCCCTCGCCGAGGCTGTCGAAAAACTCCGTCGCCTCCTGAAGAGTGACGGCCTTGTCGAGGCCGCGAACGACCGGCACTCCGGCGTCTGCTGCCGCAATGCGGGCCCGGGCCTTGTCACCGAACAGCTCGATCGTTTCGGCCCGCGGTCCGACGTAGGTCAGTCCCTCTTCCCCGCATCGCCTCGCGAATTCCGCGTTCTCCGCCAGAAAACCATAGCCCGGATGGAGGGCGTCACAACCCGATTCCTTGGCGGCCTCGATGACCTTTTCGATATCCAGGTAGGCGGCAGCACCAACGCCTTCGAGGGCGACGGCCTCGTCGGCCTTTCCGGTATGAAGCGAGCCCTTATCGTCCTTCGAGTAGACCGCCACCGTGGCGATACCCAACTCAGCGGCCGCCCGCAGGATGCGGATGGCTATTTCTCCCCTGTTGGCTACTAGCAGTTTCATCTTGAGTCCTATTCTCTTCTGCTCTCGCTTGTTATCGGCCGGCCGGCCGAACACGATCCGGCCATTTCCTTAACCGCTCTTTCGTTACCAGGTATCGATGCAGGGCCGCTTCTTTTCAGTGCGAACCGGGAGCGGGGGCAGGCTCTTGAGGCCCCTGACGAGCCATGCCCTCGTATCCGCCGGATCGATGATGTCATCAATTCCGTAATTATTGCCTGCGTTGATTGCCCGCGCGCTCTCGTAGCCCTGGGCAACTTTGCGCTCGTAAGCCGCTTTGCGTTCGTCCGGGTCCTTGATGTCCATCAGTTCGCGGCGCGAGGAAAGCTTGATCCCGCCGTCGATATTCATTCCGGCGAACTCAGCCGTTGGCCAGGCCACCGTGAAAAAGGGCACCAGCGAACTGGCGCCGCACATGGCTTGGACCCCCAGCCCATAGGATTTGCGCACGACCACCCCGAACATTGCGGTGCTCAGATTAGCGCCCACGTTGAACAACCGCGCGGAGTGCCGGACGAGCGCCTCGCGCTCGTGGTTCGGGCCGACCATGATGCCCGGGCAGTCCATTACGGTGAGCACGGGGATATCGTAGGCGTCACAGAGCTGCATGAAGCGGCACGCCTTGTCGGCTCCGTCGCTGTCGACAGCGCCCGCCAAGTAAGCCGGGTTGTTCGAGACGAAACCCACCGGTTTGCCCTCGATGCGAATCAAAGCGGTAATGATGCCGTGGGCGAAGTCCTTACGCAGCTCAAGGATCGAGCCTTCGTCGGCCAAAGTATCGAGGATGTCGCACATATCGTAGGTTCGAACGCGGTCCTCGGGAATAATGTGGCGCATCGGCCGTTGGTCTCGCACTTCGAAGTGGTCGACAGGGCCCTGGAAGTAGGAAAGGTATTTCTTGACGGTCGCGACGGCGGCTGCGTCGTCCTTGACCAGGATGTCCACCACGCCGTTCGGGGACTGCATCGACATGGGACCCACCTCTTCAGGAGTGTAACTGCTCGGGCCCCCTTCGATCAGGTCGGGCCGAGTCATGCCCAGCGTCGAATTCTCGGTAGCGATAATGACGTCGCAACACGCCAGCAGCGCCGCGTTGCCGGCGTAGCAATGTCCAGTGTTCACACCGACCAGCGGAACCAGGCCGCTCAGTTTGGCGAATTCAGTGAACATGGTGGTGTCTATCCCAACTTGGCGGCCGCCCCTTCTGCCGAAGTTGCCCAGGGTTCCCAGCCCTTCTGAGAACAGCACCACGGGGACACGGTAGCGATAGGCCACGTCGTACATCCGGTCCTGCTTATATTCACCGATCGAGCTCTGAGTCTCTCCCTTGGTCATGGCATCGTAGTGAAGGACCATTACCCGCGAATACTCGTCGTCAAACCGGTCGCCGTTGATGCTGCCAGCCCCCATGACCAGGGCGCCGGCGGTTTGCCTAGCCACCAGTAGGCCGAATTCCTTGAAAGAGTCTTCGTCCACAAGATCCGCAATGTTCTCGCGCGCGGTGCGCCGGCCCTGAGCGTGCCGCTCAGCCACGTCCTCGGCGCGAAACTCATCGAAGGCGCGAAGCTTGAAATCAAGTGTCTCCTTTAGGTCGCCACGAATGTGGTCCGGATCGACCGCGGCGTCGGCTTCCATGGGGCCGCCTTCCACGTCCATCTCGTTGATGAATACGACCGGGTAGCCCTCGCGGACAACATCGCCCGTCGACATGGAAACAGCGCAGACGACGCCGCTGCGGTCCGCCGTGATGTCGTGCTGAAGCTTCATCGCCTCGACGACCGCGACCAACTGACCGACCCGCACCTCGTCACCAATAACGACCTCGACGTGGACAATGGTGCCTTGAATAGGCGATGTCAGACCGATCGAACCCTCCGGCCCCTCCGGTCCCTGGTCTTCCTCAGCCGAAGCAGCGGCGATAACTGGGGCGCCGCCGACGGGCTCGACGAAGCGTCGACTCGTGGCGCTCGAGGCCGCCAATTCGGTGATTTTCTCATCGACGAAACGGGTGTGGATGTCGCCGACTACAAAATCGGCGCGAGCCAGGATGTTCTGCAGGAAGGGAATATTGGTGTCGACGCCCTCGATTCGGAACTCGCTAAGAGCGCGGACGGTCTTGGCGATGGTATCGCTGAAATTGGGTGAAGACGAATGGCCGATGACTTTGGCAAGCAGGGAGTCGAACGACATGCTGGTGCGGTAACCGCTGTAGCCGAATCCGTCCGTGCGCACACCGGGGCCACTGGGGACCTCGTAGACAGCGAGGGTGCCCGTGGAGGGGTGAATTGAACCGTCTTCAGCGATGGTCTCCATGCAAACGCGAGCCTGGATGGCATAGCCCCGCGGCTTGCGAAGGTGCGGGGCGTCGAGGCCCAACTCGGCGATGGATGCGCCCTCGGCCAGCCGAAGCTGTGCCTGCACAATATCGACGCCGGTGACGCCCTCGGTCACCGTATGTTCTACCTCGAGTCGAGCGTTGGCTTCGATGAAAGCGTACGGCTGTTCGTCGTTTCGCCCGGACGCATCTACCATGAATTCGAAGGTGCCGGCGTTAGCGTAGCCAACACTGTCGGCGCAGCGCAGGGCGGCGTCGATGATCCGGTCGCGGAGATCGTCGGCAAGCTCCGGCGCCGGCGCTACCTCGACAATCTTCTGGAAGTGTCGCTGAATACTGCATTCACACTCGCCAAGATGGGCCACGGCGCCGTGTAGATCCCCGAGGATCTGAACCTCGACGTGGCGGGCCCGGGTGATGAACTCCTCGACGTAGAGGTCGCCGTTGCCGAACGCGGCCTCAGCCTCCGAGCGGCAGTGCTCATAGGCGACCTCCAGTTCGTCGACGCTCTCTACCACGCGTATCCCGAGGCCACCGGCGCCGGCAATGGCCTTGATCATCATGCCACGTCCGTCGTTGAGGCCGTCCAAGAACGCCGCCGCCTCTTCGATACTGACCGCGTGGTCCAGGCCGCGAATGACCGGCAGTCCGGCGGCGGCGGCGGCAACGCGCGCGCGGGCCTTGTCACCGAATAGCTCGAGGGTTTCGACGCGCGGCCCGATAAACTTCAGGCCCTCTTCCCCGCATCTGCCCGCGAATGCCGCGTTCTCGGCGAGAAAACCGTAACCCGGATGGATGGCGTCACAACCCGATTGCCTGGCAACCGCAATGATCTGCTCCATATCCAGGTAGGCGGCCGTGCCGGCTCCCGTCAGGTTCACGGCCTCTTCGGCCTTGCCGGTATGGAGCGAGCCGACATCATCCTCCGGAAAGACGGCCACCGTCGGTATACCCAGCTCCGCGGCCGCGCGCAAGATGCGTACGGCGATTTCGCCCCTATTGGCTACAAGCAGTTTCATCTCGAATCCTATTCTCTCGCTTCTGAAGTCGGACCCCCCGGCGAACTCCGGGCAGGAGCACACAGTGTACCACTTAGCGGGCCGTCGCTTCTCGCGCGAGCCGAACTCCCCACGAGAGGCACCTCGCGCCGTTCTGGCCGTCTGTCCGAGAGCTCGTACCACCTGAAGTGTAAGGGCCTAGCCCAAATATCTCTTCAACGATCCTGACGGATAGTAGCGCCATCTCGCTACGGAATTTGGTGAGGGATGCGGGCTGGAATGTCCCATTCCGGATGATGCACGATATTGGTTCCAGTAGACGTTCGGAGGAACGAAGGAGTTCATTTTGCGTGCGTGGCGTCTTCTGCCTTCATACGCCTCGGAAGGTGTTTGCGTCAGAATTTCTTCCCGCTCTCGATGGCCTCTTTCGCCTGCTCAAATTCCTTGGTCAAACGCGCGACGAGCTCGGGATTGGCGGCTGCGATGTCGTTCTGCTCCGCCGGATCTTCCCTGACGTTAAAGAGCAACGGTGGGTTCTGAAGAATGGACGGCTCGTTTGCTCCAGTCTCGGGATCGCGGATACGTTTGCGCGTGAAGAAGTGAATCTTGTAATCGCCATTGCGCCAGGCCATCGGTTGATGAAAATAGAAGATATGCTTCGTTCTCGGGCTCTGTTCGCCTGCGAACAGAGCCCGACATATCCAGCGAGTCAATCGCTTCGCCATCCTTTATGGGCGAGCCGGTAATTTTTGCCAGAGTGGCATAGACGTCATGATTGACTATGAACGCCGGACTCACTGCCGGTTTGATTCTTCCCGGCCAAGTATAGATGCAAGGCACTTGCCCGCCGCCATTCCAGGTGGTGGACTTCTCGCCGCGCAACGGATCTGCCACGCCGCCGAATTCCCGGAACATGCTCCACGGCCCATTATCGCTCGTGAAAACAACCTGCGTGTTGTCGCTGATTCCGGCTTCCTCAAGCGCCTTAACGATCTCGCCGGTCGACCAGTCGAGTTCCAGAAGCACATCGCCGTAAACGCCGTTCTTGCTCTTGCCCTTGAACGGTTCGGAAGTGAAGACCGCCACATGTGGCATGTTGTGCGCCAGATAGATGAAGAACGGCCTGTCCTTATTTTCGTTAATCAGGCGTATCGCCTCCTGCGTATATTTTCTCGTGAACGACGATTGCGGGCAGGCCTTCTCCAGCACATCGCGGTTTCTCAGCAGCGGGGTCTTCCAGGCGCTCTCAGGCGCGCTCTTGAGGACGGGGTAGTTGACGGCGGGGCCATTCCAATCGTTGCTGCCCCTCGTGCCGTAATAGTAATCGAAGCCCTGATCAAGCGGATGCGTCCCCTCGTCCATGCCTAAGTGCCATTTGCCCAGTAGCGCGGTGGCGTAGCCCCTTTCCTTGAGCATTTCGGCGATGGTAATTCTCTGGCCGATCGGCCCGGGGCGATTCGAGTGCCAGCCGGTCATCAGCGCGCGGCGGCTGGGCGCGCACCAGGAAGCGGCATGGAATTCGGTAAAGCGGATGCCGTTGGCCGCGAGCGTGTCGATGTTGGGGGTAGTGTTTACCTTGCTGCCGTAGCAGCCCAGATCGCCGTAGCCCATATCGTCCGCCAAAATGTAGATAATATTGGGTGGGTTCTCCGGCGAATTGGCCGCATACAGATTTCCGGCCGCCAGAACACATGTTACCGAAAGGAGAATTCTCATTGTTGAGACCATTTCTGTTCCTTTCGCTAATTTTTCCGCCCATCGAGCAACTTCTTCGTTGAGTCACCGGCTGACCCAACGAAGGCAGCTTAGCACGATTCTAGGTATCAATGAGCCCCGACGCGCAATCTCCCAAGAAACACTTGTGATCTCATAGCTTCTTGTCTTCAAAAGCACGAATGTGGGACTGCGGCGCTGGGCTCGGGGGGCCTCTCGATACACTCGCGCGGGTTAGCTCTATCGAGTCCATTCGCGGACCGATCCGAAAGCGAGGGGCCCAGGGGAGCCCCTCGCCGATAGCGCATTGAACGTCCTAGCGATTAGTTGCCGAGGAGTTCGAGTTTGATAATGGAGCCGCGTCCGCGTTCGGAGTGGCGTGTGGGCCCGTTCGAGTTGCACGACCAGATGCTGCCGTCGTCGCCGAACTCGATCTCGCGCGTGTAGGTCACACGCGAGGGCATACGGTATACGGTCATCTCTTTCGTCGTCGGATTGTACCTGGAGATAGTGTCGTTCCCCGTGCCGCAAATCCAGACGTTGCCGTTCGGACCAATATTGAGCGCGTAGGGAATCCGGTCCAGCGCGTTCTCAAGTTCGACCACTTCCCACTCTTCGGTCTTCGGATCGAAAGCGCCGACCACGCCGGAGCCGAAGCCCGGCACCCAGACGATGCCGTTTTGCGCCACGTGAAGGCGCCGTGGCCCGGTGAAGGGCGGGACCCACTCCTTGATGTTCCCGTCTTCGACCTTCGGATCGATACGCCCGACACGGTTGCCATTGAGCTTGGTGTACCAGATGGTGCCGTCGACGGGCGAGAAATCGAGGCCATAGGGCGTGATTCCACGCGATTCGCCGCGGCCCGCGCCGACGGCTTGATCAGAACTCAGGAGCTGATACTTGGTCACTTCCATGGTATCGGGATGCATCGAGAAGCATGCGTTCGCGCCCGCGTCCGTATACCAGACGAGGCCCTCCGGGTCGGCGGGGTTGATGCGAAGCGTGTGCGGGTACGCGCCGCGCGTCTTCGGGGCTTCGGCACTGGATGCGACGGTCCATTCCTTGGAATTCACGTCGAACTTGGCCATCTCGCCCGAAGAGCAGAGGGTAAGCCACATGTTGTCGTCATTCCCACGCTCAATCGAATGAGGACCTTTATACGGCATATCCAATCGGTAAGTCTTGCGCTCGCCCGTCTCCGGGTCCAACGTGTGAATTCCGTTCTGGTGCATGTCGATCGCATAGATTAGGCCGTCTGTACCCAGCTCGATGTCATGGATCGAGGCAGCGTCCTTATTGCCCATGTCCCATTCGGTGATGGCTACCTGGGTCGCGGCGCCTGTCGGAGCGGGCGGCGGCACGAACACAGGCCACTTTGCGACGGCCTCGTCGGAGTAGGTCGCGATGAGGCGCTCGACGAGGTTCTCTTGCGTGTGCTCATACAGGCCGCCGAAACCGTCCATGCGCGTAACCATCGTATCCCAGTCCACCGGCTCTTCGGGCGAGCGGAAGCCGACGGTTCCGGTCTGATGGCAATAGCTGCACATGATCTTGTAGTTTTCTTTATCTGCCGCCTTCTCCCACTTGAGCATGCCGAACGTGCTGTCTCCAGTGCGCTGCAACTCAAGATCTTTGCCGGTCGCGGGTTCCATGGCGAACGACAGGCCACTTGAGCCGACAGCCACGCCTTTCTGCTGCTGGTCGAGCTGACCCAAGAGACGTGTGCGCAAATCGTACGTCGTGTCGCGCAGCCCATTGATCGTAAACGAACCGTCGGACTTGGTGAATACCGTAGTAAACTGCTCGCGCTCCGCGTCATTGGCTGTGACCATTACCCCGCCCATGACATTTCCCGACGCGTCCACTACCTTCCCTGTGATCGTTGCCGCGTTTGCCGGCGCCATTGACACGCACAGCGCGAATGCCATCACTGCCACCCATATTTTTCTGCTCACTAGTCTTTCCTCCTCAGTTGTTTTTTCGCTTAATTGTGAGGCCACAGCGTTGTGCCCCCGATATCCCATCATAGCTATCGAGCGCGTGACATCGCGTGAGTAGAACAGATTCTGAGAGAAAGTTCAACCATGGTTTGAGCGCCGCGAGACTATTCCCACAGAAAGGTTGCTCGCCTATCAATTCGTGAACTGGCCTTAGCGCGAATACCTCGGGCCCAAAATACGAATGATGGATTAACGGCGCCTATCGCTTCGATCATATTGGTTCAAATCCTTCGGCAACGGCCGGTGTCGGTCAATTAATCGAAAATCTCGGACAAAAAGGGCAGGAGAGAAACCATGGCAGAAAGCGCTTTGATACTCACCGAGCGGCACGGCAATAAGGATGGGATACTCTGGAACACCCTGAATCGACTTGAGAGGCTCAATGCATTGACCTTTCCACTGTCAGTCTTCATGGAGGATTGCATCGCTAGAGCGCTTCACGATTGAGATGTCGTATATCCGCACGAAAAAAAATACCCC